>CAZTFP010000020.1:0-24803 GCA_964613015.1 uncultured Candidatus Peribacteria bacterium
AGCAAAAAAAGCGAGGAGGAATACCTATCTGCTTCCCCAACTTTGGAAAAAAGATCATGTATAAGGGAATTCAAATTCCCCAACATGGATTCTTGCGGGATACAAAAAACATACTCTCCTGTAATCAAACAGAGAGTGATTTCATGGTTATGGCTGGGACACCAAACGCTTATGGTGTATCTTATGATGTAACACTTAAGACGCAATTACACCACCAATTCAACACTCCTACACTGACCCAAACCTTATCTGTTTGGTCTGGTGATCCTTCTGAGGAGATGCCACTTTGTTTGGGATTTCATCCTTACTTCAAGATAAACAGAAAGTATCTGAACTTTATACGGGATGGCAAAGAAATGAATATGGAGCTCTTTTCTGACGACAAACTCATCAATGCCCAGAAATTCGATTTCGAAAATGTCTTCGAAATCCAGCTTGATGAAAAGCTATCTGTCGTTATGGTTTGTCTTGGTAGCTTCCAGACAGGACAACAAAAGGTCTATATTTGGTCTGATAATCCGGATAAATATATCTGTATAGAACCTGTCATCCATGATACCAAACTCTTCGGCACCCCACAAGGACATTTCGTAGGAAATAAAAACCAAGATTTCCATATCTCCTACGCATGTAAAAGGTGGTAAAGAAAACAACTTAACCCAGCGAAGTATTTTCGCTGGTTTTTTTAATAAAATTATAATTTGAATCTCGGTGAAATTTCAATACTGTTTCGTTTATGAATTACGAACGCTTTGATCACAACATACAAGAGACCAAGAAATCCATTTTCCTGGTGAATATGAGCAAGGAGATTACTCCGTATTTTTCGCAATTGGCGAGTGATGGCATCGAAAAATATCTCAAGCAAGGAAAAAAAATCTGTATATTGGTAAATAAAAAATGATATGCTGGCGGAATGATTTGTCACGCTTGTGGAAATATTCCCAAGTGTAAAAATTGTTCGGTAAGTATCAGTTATCATAAGATTGAATCGTGAGAGACTATCGGACTCTGTCATATCTGTAAGACACAATATAATGTGCCTATCACCTGCCCTACCTGTCATAGTGAAAAGATAAAAAATTTCTGATTGGGAACTCAGAAAGTCGCGGAATATCTGAAAAATGAGTATAACCAATACGCATTGATTGTCGAATCAGAAACAGTAAATTCTCCGAATAAAATCAAAAAAATCACCGAAGAAATATCTGGACACCAAATCATTATCTGAACTTCCCTCCTCGCTACCCCACCGAGCAAGATCAATTTCGATCTTATTATATTTTTGAATGCAGATTTAGGATTGAATGTCCCTGACTATACATCAGCAGAAAGAAATTTCTATTTTCTCTATGAAGCATTTGTAAAACATCCAACGGCCAATTTTATCGTACAGTCATTTAACCCAGATCAGTACAGCATTCGCAACGCATGTAGGATGAGTAAAGAAAAATTTTACGAAGAAGATACTATCTTTAGAAAAGTAAATGGGTATCCACCGTTTGGAGAACTCTGTGTGATTTTGTACAAAAACGAAATCGAAGAATCGCTCTATACCAAAGTCGATACCTTACACAAGGATCTCCTTTATCTCAAAGAAAAATATCAGTTAAAAGAGATTGAAATATATTCTACCCCACCACTGATTTACAAAATGTTTGGAAAATATAGATACAATATTATCCTGAAATGACCAAACGTAAGGCAATTTATGGACATCATTTTCACAAAGCTGAACTTGGCGAAGAAAGGATTTAAAGTGGACTGGATGGCTGAAAGTATCGTGTAAACTAAAAGATTGTGAAGATTTAGAAAATTCAAAGATTTGTTTTATACAAATTTTTTAATATTTTAATTTTTTAATCAAAAATAAAAAAACCTCCCGAAAATACCGGGAGATTCTGTTTATTTGCTTTGTAACTTGAAATATCCTATTTGCACGTCTGAGAATCTCATACCGAAGTTAAGCTTTTTTTTCTTCAGATACGTTTCAATTTCATTATGAGACTTTTTACCTAAGTTACGATGTTTCAAAAACTCATAAGGAGTGTATTGTACCAACTGCCATACATATTCAATGCCAGCATTTTTACAGCAATTGATGATGCGTATATGGAAATCTATATCTACAATACGAGCAACCAAGTCTTGATTGTATTCTGTAATTGCATGAATTTCAGTTTCGTATACATCTAGAAACTGTTTCTTGTACGATTCTTCCAGATTCAACATCTTTTGTTTAATAACTTTCATCTCTTGCTCGTATGATGCTTTATACGATTGTTCATCTTCCCATGCATTACTTATGGGTTTCAAATAATGTGCGAGTGATTTTTTTAATTTTACAATTCCCCTGTCTTTGAGATGGTGAACATATTCATCGGCAATATCAAGTATTTTTCCAATATCCTCCAGTGGATATACATCAGAACGTATTCCATAATACATCTCTATAACCTTTTTCTCTCCTTGTATCAATTTTCCCAAAGCTTCATCAATTATCGGACATATATAACCCGTCAACGTAGGAGCGATTGCTGATCGCATTTCCTTGGCAGAGACATTGATTACATCACGAATAAAATGATCGTCTTTCCAAAAAAATTCTCTTTTTTCTGGCAATGGCAGATGTGAAACAAAAATTTTGTAGAGATATGTCCGCCATACTATTATCTCTGATGATACTACATCATTATGTCTGGACCATAATCGACTAATCAACCTACGGTATCCTACAGAGACTTCATCAGTATAGATAATGTCATTGAAAGATACGATTGCTGGTAGAGCATACCTGATAGTTTGGATAATTTTCTCTTCTTCCAACTCTTCTGCCAATATACCATCAAGTTTTACCCTGAAGTCACTATCCCAAGAAGATATTGGAGCAAAGTTCACGAATTTGATGTCAGCATATAGCTTCAATATTGCTGGTTTTGCATTGTTGATAGAAACTATATCTTTTTGCCATGCTCCACTCTCACGAAGTTGTGTGATATAATTTGTTGATGTAGAATGTGATATTTCCAACATTTTTTCTATTACCTCATAGGGCATACCTAATTCTAATAATTTGATAAGCCATACTTTTCTGTTTTTAAATTTTTTATTATTGTTCATTTTTTGTATTATTTATTGTATTTTATTTATTGTATTTTATTTCTTATATCTAAATATTTATAAATGTCAATCCTCTTTTGAAGAGGATATATTTTGAAATCACCCAACTATTCGGGGGGTTTTTCTCAATTTAAAAAAAACTCTCCCGGAAAACCGGGAGAATATAATTATTTTGTAATGTTGTTGTCAAAAATATTCTTTACCTGTGCCCAATCATTTGATTTGCAATAATTTGCACTGACGGCTTGATCTCGTGCATCACTATCCTGATCATTATAGATCATGTTGATAGCAATAACGAATTTATCAGAATATTCTTCAGCAAATTCACAAACAACTTTACACCTTGCACGATTTGACGCCAAGGTATCCCTTTGAAACACGAGTCCACAAATAGGGTTTTTTTTCATTAATGCAGCGATAGCTATCTTAGTCAAAGCATCCACTATTGAATGAGCGAGCAACACCTCATATTCTTCTGCCAACTCTTTTAATTCACGAGCTAACATACCTTCATGTTTAAACTGCTCAACCATAACAATTAAAATTTTCTTTTTTTTCATACAATCACTTTTTTTTGTTGTTTTTTTTAGTCATTATCCCGTGAACCACAGGCAAAAAATCGAAATGCTGATGAACGGGTATTATTTGCCTTATTTTTACGGTATCACCCCAATGCTCAAGTGCAGCTTCTACACTATGTGCCCACACGATTACCTTTGTGTGCTTTTTGTGTTCGAAGAACTTGCGATACACCGCCTGCCCAATTTGCGAATCCGGCACTTCAAAATGTCCGTGTCCGTACATGTGCGGCTGGATAATTACAACGTCGTAATGAAAATTTGACATCGTACTCAGCTGGGAAAACCGGTGAATAGAAGAACAATAATCCAAGTTGTAGTGTTCTTTCAGTTTTTCATAATATCCACTATGCGAGTGATATCCCGCATCAAAAATAAGAATTCTTTTTTGCTTTCTTTTTGGCATATTTTTTTATGTATTTTTTTGTTATATTCTTATACATATTTACAACTATAAGTCAACAAGTATTAGCTGTTTTTTTCACATAGGAATTTAAATAATTCCTATTCAGCTATGCTGGATAAAAACGACGTTAAACTTCTTTTGCCCTTTGACTATACAAAGGATAAAGAATTTTTGGCGTCTTTTTTTATATTTGTCAACGCTAAATAGTAGAGATATTGGATGTTTTTTTGCTTCTTATACCATGCTGAGTATACTTATAAGTAATACAACAAGGCATATTTACCACTTAGCATTATACATTATGGAAGTCATTCAAAACGTAGTATATGATACGGATTATACTTGATATATAGCCAATGGCTGATATCCTCTCTTCCAGGCTCCAGCTACACCAGGAAAATTGTGATTTTTTGATAAACTATTATCAGGTATTTTTCCTAGTTTATTTGCAAAGAAATGAGGAACGTCTACAGGAACAGGTATGATTGGTGGTAAAAAAAGAGAAGGCTTACCAGAAAACAATGAAATCAAAGATAAGGAACTGAGAGAACAAGTTAAATATTTACTTGAACTGCCCGATGAACAGTACAACGATCAAAAATTAACCAGTAAAATGAGAACATATATCGCGGAGACAGAAAAAGAATATTCTACCGTGATAAGTGATTACAAAACGCACATTGCGCCGTCTTATTGGGAATTTAAACCAACCTATTATAATGTGTCAGGAATTTTTTGAAAAACATATTATGCACAAAGTTATCCATCATACATCGATGCATTACGAACAAGAGATATTTTTTGATTCCATGCAAAATGGGACATGACCTGGTTTATCTATCCAGAAGATGATGCAGCTATTCAGTCTATGTTGAAAAATAGAGCTACACAGTTGAAGGCTGAAGTAAAGGATGCCATGCAAAAAGGTATCACGCTTGATATGGAAGTAGAACAGCAATATAGAGACGTAGAGATGATTAGAGAAAAGCTTACGACTCGTGAAGAAAGATATTTTGAAAATTCATTTTATATCAATGTGTATGACGATAACGAAGAAAAGCTCAAAGAAACTGGTAAAAAAATCGAACAAAAAATATCAGGATATGGAATCAGAATCAAAAGCGCAATCCAAAGAATGGACGAAGGATTTTCTTCTTGATTGCCGTTGTGTACTGATGAACTTGCTATCAGCAGAAGCTCAGTCACGTCATCACTCGCTGGATGATTTCCTTTTATCTCCAATGATATGGTGAGTGAAACAGGAATCCTCTATGGTATCAACTTACATACCTGAGGATTGGTAATCTTCGATAGATACAATCAAAAATTACCTAATATGAACAGTGTCATCCTTGCTACTTCTGGAGCTGGAAAATCATTTACGGTGAAACTTGAAGTACTCAGATACTTGATCAACGATATCGATGTCATCATCATTGATCCAGAAAATGAATATAAAGCACTCTGTCAAAAAGTAGGCGGAACCTATGTAAACATCGCAACAAATTCACAACAATATCTGAACCCATTTGATATTCCACCAAAAATCGAAGATGTAGAATATGGAAAGGGAGATTTGTTAAGAAGTCAGATTATGAGTTTGATAGGAATGATCCAGATTTTGATTTGATGATGTACACCAGAAGAAGAAGCATTGCTCGATAAAGCTTTACAAAGCACCTATTCACTGAAATGATTCTCACTCGAAGCAGAAAATTACGAAGGAAAACAACCACCAATCATGGGTGATCTGATGAATGTTTTGGAATGAATGGAAGGTGGAGATAGATTGGCATTGAGATTGAGTAAATATGTCAGTGGAACATTTGGAAAAGTATTTAATAACTACACGAATATAGATATTAATAACAAACTTACCGTGATTAGTATCAGAGATTTGGAAGATGCATTGAAGACACCAGCGATGATGAACGTACTCAACCGGGTATGGACCAAAGTAAGATCACATAAGAAAAAAAGGATGCTTGCCTGTGATGAAGCTTGGATTATGTTTCAAAACGAGACATCAGCAGAATTTCTTTTTGGACTAACCAAGAGAGCAAGAAAATATGGATTAGGAATTACGGTAATTTCTCAAGATATTGAAGACTTTGTAAGAAGTAAATATGGTAAACCAATTATCTCCAACTGTGCTTTACAAATATTATTAAAACAATCTACGACCTCTATCAAAGCATTGAATGAACTTCTTGGACTTTCAGAAGCTGAGCAAAGAAGACTTGTCTCTTCTAGTGTCGGAGAATGATTAATATTTGCTGGCAATCAGCACGTAGGAGTAAAAATCCTTGCATCACCAGAAGAAAAAGAATTTATCACAACTGATGTGAATTAACAAAATAATGAAAAACGAAAAGTGGAAAACGAAAAACGAACGAATAACAAGCTTATAGACTATAGTTTATTTATAATAATCCATCAACAAACCAAGTCCGACAGTATTCATCTTTAATTATCAATTAGTTTATGATCGAAGAAATGAAAACACACGACAATAATACCAAGACTCAACTTTCGCTAGCAGCAGCGTTGTTTTTTTCTCCATTGGTACAAAATATGCTTAAAAAAAATACGCGAGATATTACTGATACAGATAGGGATTTTATCCGTGGATATATAAAATTTGGCTATATTACTTTGTTATTTTGAGTTATCACCATAGCATCATGAATTATGAATTATATATTTGCCTTGAAGATTTTGAGTGTGACGTATACCATCAGTATTTTTCTCTTAATCTTTTTGTTGGTTATCAGTGTAGTAAGTATTCTTTCAGATATCAGTCTGCTAAAATGACGAAGTACTAAACCACAAAACTATACTATCGAAGGTAACAAGAAAGATATTATTTTAAAATATCTACCTATTTACAATATTTATCTGTGGTATTCAGCACATACTTTTGATAAACCAAATCGACGAATCAAAGAATCTCTTTTTCTCTGGACGATATTTTTATGAGTATGTATGTCTGGAAATATTTTTATGAGTAGTACACTACTTATTCTTATTATATTTAGAGTCGCTGCATTGATGTCTGATATCGATTTTCTGACTATACCTATCAAACAACGACTCAATAAACTATTTTTGAAAAACCCTGAAGAGATTATGTGATATATCACCTGATCATTACGCTATCTTATACAATCATTTGTGCATATATTTGTTCCCATGCCGGTCTATACTTTGCAAACAGAAATAGTAAAAGAAAAAGAATCATATAGTCGCATCATAGATATTCATAACAATACCAACATTATTATAGAATATATTCTCTGAATCCTTTTGATGATTTGACTGGTGTATATTATGAAAATTGATTTTACTATTCGAACCTACGTTGCTTGATTCTGATTACTTACCCTCAGATATATGATTATGGTGATTCAGTTGAAACATCTTCCTCACTTGCCTATCGCGAGAGAAATTCTACTTCTCGCAAAAGCAGTGATAGGATATGGCAAAAAACTTTTTATACACAATCAATAAGACAATGAAGTACAGACACAGATTGAGTACACGTATAACAAAGACTATTAGTTCGCTTATGGCGATAGCATTTGCACTTGTCGCATTTGCTCATGGACAAAATTGTACGCTACTTCCCGGATGGACTCCTTCTACCCTTATGAATGGACAATCGAAAACATGATATCAAATCTCTGAAGCAACATTTACCCAAAGTTGTACGGGAGCCGTATGAATTATCACCTGTGTAAATGGAAGTGTTGCTAATGGTAATATCTTTAAATATCCTTCATGTATTCCTCATACACGAGCAAATTGTACAACACCTACAGGAGCAAATCATCTGGAATATAGAACTTTATATAAACTCGCTCAAGCAACTTATACGCAAACCTGTCAGCAATTGAGTCAAAATTTACAATGTCTTAACTGAATATTTACCTGATGAACCACGCCAAACCTCTATACTCATGCGACTTGTATAGATCCCAATCGAGCACAATGTATAGACATATGGACCAACAACTATAGAGATCATGGAGAGATATTGATATGATATACTGCCGCTATTCCTACACAAGGACAAACTTGTACTACGATCCAAAAGACCCTCACCTGTATGAATGGTATATGGTCATGAAACGGTACACAAGGACAAATAGGTCTTGTTACTTGATGTAATAATCCATGAGCATTTTCTTGATGTTTCAATATTCGAACAAATACCACTGTCCCTCATGGATCTGCAGTGAATTGATATACAAGTTCTGTTGGTGTATGTGCCAATCTTTTACAACCACTTAGCTGTGTAAATGGACTACGAAGTGGTGGTAATCAAATTTCCTTATATAGTTGATGTGTAGATGCGAATACTCAGTCATGTCCAAATATTATCACCAATACGTGAACACTCCTTAATGGTTCATTTATTACGAAATATACCCAACAATTTGCATTTGAAGTAAACAATCATTATTGTTCAGATTATACAAAAGTCTTACAATGTATGAATGGTATATGGTCATGAAATGTATCGGGACTCTTTACCTGATGTCAAAATATAGGATCCGGATCATGTTTGGATACATCAACGAATATCTATACCCCTAATCTACAATTTATCACAAAATATACTATTGGTCAAGCCACTGCTACCCAAGCATGCGATGAATCATTGAAACAATTCACTTGTGTCAACGGAGCGCGAACTAGTGGTAATCCAAGCACGTATCCATTTTCAAGTTGTTGATGATGTAAATTGCCTCCTGCTCGATGAGTAGCGGTTGGCGAATGACGACAATGATATGGATATTCAGTAACGTGAACCATGTTTCCTCAAACATGTAATGACTTTTCTACGATATTGTCCTGTAGTGGTGGTATTCTCAATGGAAACCGGCAAACCTATCAATACCCTAGTTCACAATGTCATACCAGTGGTGCACTTGTTTCTGGTATAGACCTTGCTATTGATGGATCACCAGGTATTCCTTGACAAGAATATGCTACTGGTGGATTGATTGCCCAGTCATCTAGTCCACAACTTACTATTCTTTTCCAAAATAAATGAATAGATATTGTCAATCAGGCGATTACTGCTACATGATTTCTTACGTGTAGACGAATACAACAAAATCTTGATGTCTATAAATCCAATCCCATTACGAGTTTTGTAGTCAATCCCTGAACCAAAGTCTGAATGAATATTAGAATTAATTCACTATTTACCCAATCGTTGGGGATGAAAACATTGGTCTGTAAAATCAATACTTCTATGATCAATGGTACCGTAGTCAATCCGGCGAATGATATATGGTCATGAACATTTGAAGTCGTACAGGCTGATAGATTCGATCTTGCTCTCAGCAAAAGTATTGCATCAATAAGTAAAAACCTTGATGCCGCTGAAGGAGCAAAGGGAACACAAGGACTACAAAACTTTTTGTATAATAATATTATGAATGTTTTGGTTCCTCTCGTGATTATTCTCTGAATACTTTCTGCGATTCTCTGATTCTATAAAGTCATGTTTTCTAGTGATGATAAAGCTACGAGCGAATGAACCAGATATATTATCTATTGAGTAATAGGGATTATCATTATTATGAGTGCTAAGTTTATCGGACAAAACGTGTTTGATCTGCTCAATCCTGCAAGCGGTCAAATTAAATGATATGAAATAGCAAGCTGACTGTATGATAAGGTGGTCTATCCATTTATCAAATTTGCTATCTATCTCGTCCTCGGAGCTATGTTTGTGATTCTGGTATCACGTGTCATTACCTTCCTCTTTGGTAGCGATACTGATGCACAGAAAAAAGCAGGCACACTTATTGGATGGAACGTGATTTCTATGTTGATTATTATCTGATCTAAACAAATCGTAGAAGCAATTTATGGAAAACAAACTACTGTAGTAAAAGATATCACTAATTTGTGAGACGTATGATCTGGAGTATTGGCGGACAAAAACATTCCTATACTGTATCAGGTCATCAACTATGCGCTCGGTATAGCCTCGTTGGTTATTTTGATTGTTATCATCATCCAGACGGTTAAACTCTTAACGAAACCAGATGATCCTGCCCAAGTCAAAAGTATCAAAAATAGTTTACTCTATATGGTTATAGGAATTTTCATCCTCGGAGCTGGATATCTTATTGTCAACTTTGCAATTATCAACTAAAAAACATATAGACCAATATTCGCCTAAGCGAAAGATTAACGGTTGCTGAAAGGTAACTGTTTTTTTTATTTTGTTTAAGCTATTTTTATTGTGAGTGAAACGAATATTGATTACTTTTCGTCGTTTTATCTTGTATTGCTTTTTTTTGGTATATTTATATAGTAGAGCAACATTTATTTTTTGTTATTATAAAAAATGCGTACGCTCTTGATTATCGCACTTATCCTTGCGGGAATAGTATTTATCGGATCTGTATTACTCATGTCTCCAAAAGGTGGACTCGGATTGGGAATCGGTGGTATGGCTTGAGGAAATGAATATGGAAGCAAAAAAACTCTCGAAAATAAATTGAAGAAAGTTGCTCTAATTTCTGGTCTTGTTTTTCTTATTGTATCGCTTATTTTACCGTATACTAAATAAGTAATGATAACCATTAAAAAAAAGATTATAAGAGATATTCTTAGATATATATTTTTCTTGTCGGCTTTTTTGTGGATAGTGATAAGTATCTATATAGGATATCAATACATTCGAATTTCTTCCGGACAAATAGATAATAAGTGATGAACTTTTGTCGAGGGTATTTTTGGGAATACTTCTTATCTTCCCTATCTTCGTAGTGATACACAAAGTGATTTCTATCAGGGATTACTCTTTAATGCGTGTCTCAAAGCATCTTATGATAATAACACATCGACATATGCCCCTGATCTATGTACCGTAACCACCAAAGATAATCAGAACTATAGTATTGCTCTAAACAAATGATTTATATGGTCAGACGGAACACCACTTTCTCTAGAAGATGTTTTCTTTACGTATAACGAGGTTATCCACAATAATATATGGGAGCTTCCTTTATTGAAACAATATTCTAGCATTACTGTGGGTAAAGATGCAAACAATACACTTAAAGTGACATTTCCTACTGCATCTCCAGATAATATCTTATTTTTCACTAACTATATTCTTCCTCAGCATATGTTAATGAATTCATATCTCAATGACTATACCTCTATCTTTGCTTTCAAACCGGTATATACTAATTGTTCCAATCTTGTCTCCCAATCTAATGATGAATATAGTCTGGTATTCAATCTAGTAAATTGTAATCAGAGTAACTTAAATTTTTATCAAGTAAAGAATATGGGATCTTTTGATGCATTCAAAACATCAATCATAAACTGAAATGATTCTATTATAGATGCTTATGTCGGCGACGAAACACTTCACTGATATATAGCCAAAAAGATTTTGACCAACCAGCTTATTACGGTTTTCTTCAATACCCATTCTGATAAACTTAGTGTAAGAGGAAGAAGAGTGCTTTGATGACTAATAAAACACAACTTTTATGATAGTGGATACGAAACTTATTTCAAAAAAAATACTGATGGAATGTTTGATGTGTTCCAATCCACGTGAACTGATATCAAAGATTTACTTAATCGTGATTACGCAAAAAACGTAATCACCAAAAACGATTTGATCGATATTAATGTCCAACCCCTACCAAAATCTATCTCTATCAAATGAGAAAATCAGAAATGAGTATATTTTATCGATACCTGAATATCCCTCCCTACAGAATTCGTCTTTGATAAAAGTTATGATAAAGTCACTATGGAATATCAAGGGAAATCATATGCGCCACAACATTTTGTAAAGTGAGGGAAATCATGATGGTATACATTCTGACTTGCGGAAAAAAATCTTGGAACATGATTGAACAAATATAGTATCTATGGATATAATAAAAACAAGAAAGCACTTATCACTTCCCTAGATATCTATAACGTTGTTTCTGAAGAGACAACAGCAGCTGTAGTTTCTGGTGATCCTGTGAAATTTACCATAGTATATTATAGCAATTATATCAATGATTTTGTCGTTGCGAAATTACAAAGCATATTTAAAGCTGCAAATATTAGTGAAAATTTTACTTTTGACAAAATCACTACTCCACAAGAATTACAGGGTAGACTTATAGCTGGAAATTATGATCTCTTGATCAATACCGTAGACATGGGACTCAACAAAGACCTCACCAAACTCTTTAGTACCGACAAATCAGAAGTAAATCCTTCACAATATCAAAATCAAAAACTAACTACACTCCTGCAACAATATACTACTGCCGATACCAAGGGGAAGAAAAAATCACTTACTGAAATCAATAGTATCTACTCTAAAGATATGCCATTTGTTATTCTCGGAAAAGAATATCTCACGATCAACCTCAAACCAGATATTGTAAACAAACTCTTTACTACCCTGGACAACTGAGATATCAACGAATATAATCGAAGAAATTATATTTATAAAAATCTTAAACTTGTGAGTACTATCCATATCGATGGAAAAAAAATATGGGATTTTAATAATTTTTCAAAATTTCTTACCAATGCGATAAAATAAAATTAAGAATGTAGAATTAAAAATTAAGGATTAATGATTTATGTAAAATATATTCCAAAATTTTTAATAGGCAAAGCCCTTAATTATTAATAAGTGAAACTCTTAATCTTTTAGTATGATACAGTAATTATGTGAATATTTGATATCATCCAGTTGGCCATTATATTGGCGGTTTCTATTTGAATGCATGAATATGCTCATGCCTATGTTTCCTACAGTCTCGGAGATCCAACTCCCAAACTCCAATGAAGACTGACCCCAAATCCGCTAAAACACATTGATCCTATAGGATTCTTGATGATTTTTCTTGCTCATTTTGGACGAGGTAAACCTGTACAAATTAATCCACTCTACTATAAAAATCCTCGTAAAGGAGAACTTATGGTGGCGTTAGCTTGACCAGCGACAAATCTAATATTAGCAATCCTGGGGATTTTTGTGATGTTGATCTATGCCAAAGTTATGTGATGAACACCCAATGATATCTATCTCAATACCAATGATATCATGATTAATTTTTGGAAAAGTTTTACCTGACTAAATATTGCACTCGCTATTTTCAATCTTATTCCTATAGCACCTTTGGATGGATACAGATTGATCAAAATTTGGTGGTATCAAGCTGCAGAATTTATGGAAAGATATGCACGTTTTGGAATAATATTTATTATATTACTCGTGTTTTTGGCAAACCCTATTTTCGTCCAAATCATTAATTTTATCTTTAATTTATTATTTACCATCATTGGACAAATTTTCTATTAGCGAAAATAATTCTGTATGTTTTATAGGATAAGTATATTTACCCTATATATGTTTACATTATTTATTCGTTAATTATATTATCATGTTAGAAAAATTAGCTCATATAGAAAAAAGATATCTAGATCTCAGAGACCAAATGATGGATTCTGACGTCATTTCTGATAATAAAAAATCTATCCAACTCAACAAAGAACTTTCTGGAATGCAAGAAATCTATGATCTTTATCAGGAGTATAAAAAAGCTCATCAACAAAAACAAGAAGCACAAGAAATGATTGATACAGAACAAGATACCGAAATGATTGATATGGCAAAAGAACAACTCAAAGAATCTGAATCTATGATCGACGATTTGGATACAAAAATCAAAGTTGCCCTTCTTCCCAAAGACCCGAATGATGAAAAAAATATTTTCCTAGAAATCAGGCCAGCAGCTGGTGGTGATGAGGCAGGATTATTTGCTGCTGAGCTTTTGAAAATGTATCTTGGCTATGCAACAAAAAAATGATGGAAGCCAGAAATCGTAGAACAGCAAGTTTCTGATGTTGGTTGAATTAAATTTGTGATGGTAAAAATCAGTGGAAATAGTGTATATTCTATTATGAAATTTGAAAGTGGTGTCCATAGAGTACAAAGAATCCCAGCGACAGAATCACAAGGTAGAGTCCATACATCAACGGTAACCGTTGCTATCATGCCAGAAGCAGAAGATTTAGATTTTCATGTCGACCCCAAAGATGTAGAAATGGATACGTATGCCTGATCTTCAGCATGAGGACAAAACGCTAATAAAAACCAGACAGGAGTAAGATTACGTCACCTACCAAGTGGATTGATCGTAGATATTTGAGACAGTAAATCACAGCGTGCCAACAAAGAAAAAGCTTGGTCAGTACTTACATCGAGATTATATCAAATAGAGGTCGATAAAAAAAATGCTGAACAAAAATCTCTCAGAGGTGATCAAATTTGAACGTGAGATAGATCAGAAAAAATTAGAACATATAATTTTCCTCAAGATAGAGTGACCGATCACCGTATCCACCAATCATGGTCAAATTTACCCGTACTCATGACGGGAGAGATTGATGATATGATCAATGCTTTGGTTCTAGAGAATCAAACAAGACTTTTGGAAGTAAGTATGAAATAGTTTGTTTTTGTATGATACATTTTATTTTTAGATTGTGGACTGTATGCAAGCATTACTTATACGCTATGGCTATCGGATGATATTTCCCGCCTCATTTTTTGAGGGACAAGCATCTACTTTGGTTTGCTGATTTTTGATATGGAAGGGATATTTTACTCTTTGGATAGTGTTTGTGCTTATCTTGCTTGCTGATATCGCTTGTGATGCTATGTATTATCGAATAGGACGTAGATCAATGACATCAAAAAAAGTTTCTAGGTTTATCGACAAGTCAAATTTTCTTTCTGGTCATCTTCACACAATGAAAGGACTTCGAACCAATCATCCCATCAAAACTATGGTTTTTGGTAAAAACGCCTATATGATTAGCGTTGCTATCGTTGCCAGTGCCGGAATGACTGATATGTCGTTTTCTCGTTTTCTGTCCTATAGTATACCTGCATCTTTTATCCAACCAATTATTTTGTTGTTTATTGGATATCATTTATGAAATTGATATAACCTTGCGAGTCAGTATATAAAATATCCTGGTATTGTTATAGCCGTCATCCTACTTATCATGATATTCACCTATCGTAAGGTGAGCAAAAATATTACCAAAGGGTTTGAAAATTAATATTTTATGTCATTTCTTACGCTATGACTAAACTTACCATGTCGCTTATCATACCGGCATATAATGAAGAAAAATATATTTGATCATGTCTCGAATATGCACTCAAATATGGAGATGGTTATTTTCATGAAATCGTAGTGGTAGACAATGCTAGTACAGATAATACAAGAAAAGTAGCTGAACAATATCCTGGTATCAAAGTAGTTTCAGAACATAAAAAAGGCACTTCTCCAGCACGTAATAGATGATATCTAGAATCTACGGGCGATATCTTAGCTTTTGTCGATGCTGATACTCATATGCCAGCATGATGGGCAAAAAAAATACATGAGAAGTTTGTACGTGATGCCCATGTATGAATAATTTCTGGTCCGTATTGTTTTTATGATTTACCTTGGTATAGTTTTTTCTATTCTCGACTGTATTATGCTCCCCTCTTGACGTATTGTATGTCTAAACTATTTAGATGAGTATGTACAGGAGGCAATTTTGCTATTAGAAGAACGGTACTAGATAAAATTAACTGATTCAATACTGATATACTCTTTTATTGAGATGAGGCAGATTTGTTACATAGAGCCAAAAATCATACACAAAATCAATACGTGCTCACACTAAAAATGCCGACTTCATCAAGGAGGTATAAATACCAAGGGGTTTTAAAAACTGGATATATGTATTTGTCCCATATGTTTAAACCCTCTAATGACCCGGTTAAAGACTTTAGATAATTGTTTTTTTATGATATTACCTAGTTCATAATGACACAACAATCATCTTCTCTTACACAGCAACATAAGCCCTATCTCACGATTAGTCTTATTGTCCCTGCACATAATGAAGAAAAATATATCTGAGCGTGTCTTGAATATATTCTTCGTCATGCTGATGGTCATATTCATGAAATTATTGTAATAGATAATGCTAGTACTGACAATACAAAAAAGGTAGCGGAAGAATATCCTGGTGTCAGAGTAATTACTGAACATAACAAATGATTGACCTTTGCCCGCCAAAGAGGATATAAAGAAGCTACAGGTGATATCTTAGCTTTTGTCGATGCTGATACTCATATGCCAGCATGATGGGCAAAAAAAATACATGAGAAGTTTGCTTCAGACGAAAATATATGATTTATTAGTGGACCCTATCATTACTATGATTTACCTTGGCATAAACAAATAGGCAACCGATTATATTGGAGAATCCTTTGATATCCTAGCTATCTTTTGATTTGATATCTATGAGTAGGGGGAAATTTTGCTATAAAAAAATCTGTACTTGATAAGATAGATGGATTTGATACCAAGATAGTGTTTTATGGTGAAGATACAGATATTGCGCGTAGAGCTGCTAAACATTGTACGGCTAGGTTTACTTTACGCTTGGTTATGCCTACCTCTGCTAGAAGATTCGTAGGTGAGGGTATGCTCAAATCGGCATATACCTATGTAAGTAATTTTTTATCGCAAGCAATATTTCATAAATCAGCGACAAAACACTACAAAGACTTTAGATAATTATGGTTTTATACTCTATATCTTATAATGAGAAAAGCGTACACTTTATTTTTTGCTAATAGACAACTAGTAACCTCATCGCTCATAGCTTTGGTATTGTTGCTTTGAAGTCTTTTTATAAACTTCTATGCAGGAAGTTATGCTAATGAAAAATGAATTACCCCTGTTACTGATATTGTATTAAGCAATACTAAGGCACATGATGTAGATGCTTGGTTTATCTGAGGCATATTAGTATTCTTTCTATTTGTTTTGGCTTGGTGTATAAGATATCCAGAACAAATACCGTATATTTTAAAATCTATTGCATTATTTATCGCTATTCGTGCGGTATTTGTAACGCTCACTCACCTTGGACCATATCCAGATAGTATTCTTATTATTAATACAGGTATTATGGGCAAGATAAATTTTTGAGCAGATTTATTTTTCTCTGGCCATACGGGCATGCCTTTTCTCATGGCACTGATATTTTGGGAAAACAAACTCCTGAGATATCTCTTTATCTTGGCATCAATATTATTTGGAATTATTGTATTGCTTGGTCATCTTCACTATTCCATCGACGTACTTTCAGCGTTTTTCATTACCTATACTATAAATCATATCGGAGAAATCTTACGAAAAAAAGATAAAATACATTTTGAAAAAAGTTTCTCTAGTATATAAATATATTTTCTCTTTTATATGCTTGTACTACGTACTATGTCTACATCAACGGAAGTAGCTTTGCTTGATTTTATCAACAAACACGTCGCTATTGTCTCTAAACAATATAAAGATACTTGTTCATCATATTTTATAGCAACAAATTCTGGGAAAAAAGAAGCGTATAAAATTGCTGGTGACATGCAATTAGCTCTAGAAAAAATCTATACCAACAAAGAAGATTTTCAACACATTAAAATGTTTGGTAAAGATAATATTCATGATCCCCTTCTCACCCGTCAGCTTGAAATCCTTTTTTTGTCGTATCAATCGAGACAAATGGATGAAGAAAAACTAAAAGAAATGGTGGAATTACAAAATAAGATAGAAAATACATTCGCTACATGTAGAGCAAAAATCGATAATAATGAATATACCGATAATCAAATAGAAGATATACTTTCTACATCTACAGACAGTGAAGAAGTAGAGAAAGCGTGGGAAGCAAGCAAAGAGATAGGTAATATAGTCGCTCCCGATGTGATTCAGATTATTCATATGCGCAATACCTTAGCCAAAGACTTATGATATAAAAATCATCATGACATGAGTCTACGTCTAGATGAACAGGATCCTGAAGAGATCAGCACACTCTTTGATGAATTGGATACACTTACTCGCGATGCATTTATCCAAGAAAAAGAATATGTTGATGAATATCTAGCAAAGAAATTTGGTATCGAAAAATCACTCTTGATGCCTCGACATTATCAGAATAGATATTTCCAAGAAGCACCAAAAATATATCAGATTGATATTGATACCTATTATAAAGATCAGGACATAGTCGAACTTGCACGCAGGTATTATGAAAGTTTATGATTGCCCGTAGAAAGTATTTTGAGGGTAAGTGATCTCTATGAGAGACCTTGAAAATATCAGCATGCCTACTGCATCAGTGATAAGTTATGAACCGTCCGTATACTTTGCAACATCAAACCAAATGCTAAATGGATGAATACACAACTACATGAATTGGGTCATGCAGTGTATGATAAATTTCTTGATTACGACCATACACCATATATTTTGATTGAACCTGCTCATACATTCACGACAGAGGCAATAGCTATGATGTTTTGAAGGTTTGCTTCCAATCCACAATGGATACAAGATATGCTTCATATATCTGAAGATGAAAAACAAAAAATTGCAGATTCATGCTTCCGTACCCTTCGCTTGGAACAATTAATTTCTTCACGTCGAATGCAGGTAATGTATCGTTTCGAAAAAAGCATGTACGCAAATCCTGATCAAAATCTGAATAACTTACGATGGGATCTTGTAGAGAAATATCAGATGTTACACCGTCCGTCTCAGAGAGATACTGATGCAGATCGAGCATCTAAAATCCATGTAGCGTGTTATCCTTGTTATTATCATAATTATATGCTTGGTGAATTGCTTGCTTCACAACTCTATTACCATCTGGTTTGAAATGTAATACATTCATCGGAATATACATTTCAAAGTTTCTATAATAAGCCCCAGGTTGGTACCTATCTCAAAGAAAAAATATTTTATTCTGGACGCAAATATCATTGGAATACGATGATTGAACAAACTACTGGTGAAAAATTGACTCCAAAATATTACGCACAACAATTTGTATCATAATTTTTTTACTTTTTTTCAACTTCTATGAAAAAATTTCTTTTTACCCTCATATCAATCATCGTTATAAGTACTGGATATCTAGGTATAACCTACATACTACCACAGTCAAGTAAAATTCCAGCTAATCGACTTATCTACTCTGGTAACGGTATATCTTTTGCTTATCCAGAAACCTTTAGTGGTAACGTTTGGCGTCCTCTTAGTTGGCCACCCCTCGTAAAAGTAGTTCCCTTGGGTCAAGATCCGATAGGAGTTGCTTGTCCAGATATGAAAAACATTGTTATGCAGTCATGAAGTACGGAAGGTAAAACAAATAATGGTCTTATATATAATCTATATCAAGGAACTGACGTCGGTGCGGGACAACTTTATACTCTCTATTGTTTTGTCATACAATGAAATGCTAATTATTATGTATTTCCTATCACGATACATTCGACTAATGGATGTGGAAACAATAATTGTTGACCTTATTGTGGTACGCCGTATGAACAAGAATGCAAAGATTTTGACACTATACAAACAATTGTACATCCCCTCACAACACTACTCTCAACATTTAAAGTCATTCAGTAAAGGGGTATTTTTTTGAAAACATTTGTAAATACTTCTCTATTATTTATTATCCACACTATCTTAGACTAAAAAAAACCACTGTTTTTATAAACTACCATAAATTACTAGGTAGTACCAGTTGTTTCTCTTAGTCTTTTTTTATTTTTTTGGAAAAATACCATGAAACTGATTTTTGTCACGGGAGGAGTAATTTCTGGTTTGGGCAAATGAATAACTGCTGCTTCTATAGGAAAACTTCTGAAAGCGTGTGGATATACGATAGATATAGTAAAAATGGATCCATATTTACAGATAGATGCAGGAACCATGTCTCCTTTTGAACACGGAGAAACCTTTGTGACCAGTGATGGATTTGAAACTGATTTAGATCTTGGACACTATGAAAGATTTATCAATCAAACTATGACCAGCAGAAGTAGCATAACATCGTGACAAATATATCTCTCCGTTATCAAAAAAGAAAGGAGGGGTGATTATCTCGGAAAGACAGTCCAGGTTATTCCTCACATCACAAATGAAATAAAAGATAGAATCAAAGATGTTGCAGCACATAATGAAGTTACAATAGTAGAGATATGAGGTACTATATGAGATATCGAATGATTACATTTTATCGAAGCGGTAAGACAACTTCATCATGAATTGGGTAGAGAAAATGTTATGATTGTACACGTGGTACCTATGATCACTGTTTCTACTTCTGGAGAAATGAAATCCAAAGCTATCCAACATTCTGTCATTAAACTCAGAGAATTAGGTGTACATCCAAGTATACTCGTATGTAGGACACGTGAACCCATGGATAGTGAAATCAAAAATAAATTATCTATGTTTACTGATATAGATCCCGATCATATTATAGAAGCGCTTGATCAAAAAACTATCTATCAAGTACCACTGGCATTTCAAGAACAGCAGTTACATCTTCTGATACAAAAAAGACTTTTTGGAGAACAAAGAGAACCTGATATGGAAAACTGGGAAAAATTAGTACATAAAGTTATGCATCCTCAAAAAACAATACATATTGCATTAGCAGGAAAATATACATATCTCACAGATAGTTATATGAGCGTTATCGAAGCGTTACAACATGCCTGAGTTGTCTTTGATAGTACTATCAAAATACATTTATTGGATACAGAATTTTTTGAAGGAGATAATCGAGAAGGAAAAATCTTTGCCTACATCCAAGAACATGATATCAAATGATTCGTTGTCCCTGGTGGTTTTGGGTCAAGAGGAACAGAATGAAAAATAAATATTGCCAATTATTGTAGAACAAAAAATGTCCCCTATTTGTGATTATGTTTGGGATTACAAATAGCTGTCATTTCTTTTGCAAGACATGTCTGCTGACTTTCACAGGCTAATTCTACGGAATTTGATGAAAAGACGGTAGATCCTGTAGTAGATATTATGGAAAATCAAAAAACTATTGCTAATAAATGATGAACTATGCGTTTGGGAATGTATGAAGCAATATTGAAGACAGGAAGTAGAGTATATACTTTGTACGGTCAACCCATTATCCAAGAAAGACATCGCCATAGATATGAAGTCAATCCTGCATATCATGAATTATTGGAAAGGAATGGAATGCTTATCAGTGGAATGTCTCCAGATGGAAAATTAGTTGAATATATAGAATTACCTGACCACCCGTATTATACCGCTACTCAATCGCATCCAGAATTTAATTCAAGATTGGATAATCCTCATCCCCTCTTTGTCTGATTGATCAAAGCATGTTTGTAAAGGTAAAAATAACTACAAACATAGTAAACTCTTTTAGTGCTAGTTTGTTTATATTAATTTGTGACTTTCATTATGTTTTCTATATTATGAATGATTTGCAAAATATATAATTTCGATTATACTACAATATACGTGTTTTATTTTTTACTTTTTGTTATGGAAGAAGTTACTCCTATGCCAACACCAAGTGTTCAGACACAAACTGTTGTCTCTACACCAGACCTTTGACCTCAAACTGTTGATTACAATCCCCCTTTTCGTAAAAAAATTTCCCGCTTATTTATTTTCCGTCCATTGTGGGTATTTATCATGATTTGGCCTTTGTATGTTTGGGGTATCTGGATTGCAATAGTCTGATTTTTGCATTTTTGGTATAAATTAATTTTATGAAAAAGACATGAAGGTCTTTGGAAAAGACAGGTAAGATTTATGAGACATATTGTTAAATGGTATTCTTATTTTGGAGGTATTATTGATAAAAGGCCAGCATTTATAGAAGATTAATCGGATTTTGTATAATATATAAAAAAAATCACCATTAAGGGTGATTTTTTTTATATATGCTATAATTAGTTCTATTTATTAGATATAAGTACTAAAAGACTAAACTCTTATAATGATTATTTGGATAAGTTAAATGATGACTATAATCGAATTTTTGACATTTTTATATCTTGGGGTTATAATAAATAATGTTTCATATTCAAATTTAGATATAGAATGCCTCTAGAATTGCCTGAAAGAGAAAATAAAATGCCATTTGATATTGATCATTTTTCGCCGAATGTTCAATGTCTTTGTGAAGATGAAGATTTTGTTAAAGCTTTTTTATTGGCAATACCAGACAAAGAAATACAACAAAAATTTCTTCTAAACACCTCGAATTATAATAGTTTAAAGAAAGATTATAATCCGTATTATGTATTATTTTTCAGAAGAACATTACCTTCAAATATTCCAAAACATGAAGAACGTTGGACGGATGTCTATCCTATAGTTAAAATGGGATTAAGAAGAGAAATACCTCCTGGCCCTCATAGGATACATACTATAATTTTATGTGATTCTTTACAACATATTTTAAGTAATTGAGAAAAGGGATGAGAAACAAATCCTTTTTCTGACGGTGAAATAGTAGTAAATTTTCCATATTATGATCAGAATACTTGTATATGTAAATTTAAACCAGCTGATGAACAAGAAGATTTAAATAGATATTTAGCAACAGAAAATCCTATAAATCAAGAACAAATACTCCATATAATCCAGAGTAAGAGGAAAGAGATGGACGAATTATTAAAAGATGGTAATGCATTTTGATCAACAAAAAAAAAGTAACACATATCTAAAAAATATAATCAAAAAAATAATAATTTTCATCGTAATATTTGTTAGTTTAGAACTATAATTTCTTAATATATGGAATATGGAGAATTGAAAAATTAAAGATCATGTTATCTTTATAACTCGATTTTCCAGTCTCCATATTTTTTTATATATTTCTACTATCATATGCCCAATGAAGAACCGCTTGCCTTTGTCTTTTTCTACATTCCCAATCTAATGGATAACAATTATTTCTGATTGCTTTGACATGTCTTGTCATAGCTTTTCGACGCTTGATTTGGCGTTCATCATCAGGTCCCCTTCTCCCCATATAATATCTGCAATATCGTTGAAATCGACCCCTGGGATCATCGGGGTGTATCCATCATTTTTCTTTTCGTTCATGAAGCGAAAGCGAAGCATTTACTTTAAAAAAATTGAGTTTCGGATTCTTTTTGTTAGGAGACAATTTTGCGTTAGTAAATCGATCCTCAGGGAATTCATCTCTACAATCCGTCATGTATTTCCCTCAGAATACGCCCATCTCGAGCATCTCTTGGGGAGTTAATTCTGGATGGAATATTGAAGAAAAATTCTGTCCTATGGGTTGAGTCAGATAATAGGTATAGTTTTTTTGCATGGTATCGTTGACGAGTATTTCCTTTTTCATAAAAAAATTATAGTACTTGAATATTCTTTTTCAAGCAAAAAAGTTTTGTAAATTATTAAAACTCTTTTGTATATACCATATTAATTACCTAGATCATATATTCTCTCCAACATCAACATCACTCGTCATCTAAGTTCTTTCATATTAGGGTTTGCTATATTATTCATGATTCATGCATCTTTGAGTGCTTGTAAATGTTTTGTATAATATACTTGATTATTGCTTACCGCATATTTTGTCCATCGTAAATATCTAGATAATACTGTACCAAATTGTGCTCTAGGTACCATGTCATTTGGATCGAATGAAGATTTAACCGTAACTCCATCAGGATGATATCCCATTAGTCCCAATTGGCATGCTTGGGTAATATATCATTTCATTTCTGTACTTTGTGTACCGATATCATTAAACATAAGACAAGATGACTCATCTTTGAAGTTTCCTGTTCTACTAAGTACATTAACTACGAAGTCTACCATCATCTTGGCTAAATCTCTTCTCAATAAATTTCCATACATATTTACTTTGCTACATGGATCATATGTATTTTGGCGTCGCTGGAATATGTGCTTTTTTACTATATATTCCTCTGCGAAGTCGTGTCATGCCTGAAGCTATAAAAGCTATAGAAAATACCCTCTGAGGCGATTCTAGTTGATGAGATTTTATGAATATCATGATGTATCTAAAATTACAATGGCCAATAATCATACTAAGTTTGTTTGGTTTATGGACCAAAATCAAAGAAAAAAAACTTGATGGGTGGATACTATGATGTATAGTAGTAGTGATACGAATTTTATTTTCATTGGTCAATTTCAATAGAACTATACTATTTCTAGATATCTTTGTCATCGTGTTTGCTGCTAGAGCACTTATAGAAATAATACGTATCAGCAAAAGGATTTGACTACAATATATCTGAATACTTTTTGCTTGCATTTTTTGTGTCTGAAATAGTATCCATTACTTATGATATGTTGCTGATAGAAATATCCCCCTTATAAGCAAAGAAGAATTTTCTTCTATCAAATATTTGGATATGCTTATTGAAAAGAATACTATAGTGATGAATACTCATAGAAACTATACTCCATGGATTATGTGACGAAGTCAGAGAGCATATATAAATCCTGATATGTCCGATATGGATATGTGGACCCATGCAAACTAGAATCAACGACGGACAAATGATGGAAGTATCAAATGTGCGATGCTCAAACAAACGTATGAAACATTACATAGACCTTTGTATATCTGGATGTGATCAAATCAATTTGCAGAAAATCTCTCCTGATGAACTTGTTTTACTCTGGTAACTCAAGGGATTACCTGGAAATTATATAAAATATTTTAAATATAACTATCTATTGACATTCTCTATATAATAT
>CAZTFP010000021.1:0-21578 GCA_964613015.1 uncultured Candidatus Peribacteria bacterium
ATATTTTGTCCCTGCAACCAATGTTCCCATATCGAGCAAAAATATCCTCTTGTTTTTGAGTTTGTCAGGGACATCGTTTTGGACTATTTTCTGTGCTAATCATTCTACAATAGCTGTTTTTCCTACGCCAGCTTCTCCGATGAGGAGTGGATTATTTTTGTTTTTCCTCAAAAGGGTATAGATGATTTGATTTATTTCGTTTTGCCTTCAAATTATGGGATCGATCAAACCGTCTTTCACTTCTTTTGTAAGGTCAGTACCGAAGTATTCTATCGTGAGTTTTTTTTCTTCTTTTTTGTTTTTATCTCCTGTAGTGACTGTATTTTCTTTTTCTACGATTTCACTTTCTACGGCATCCAAGAGCATATTGATATTATTCATTTTTTGCATTTTTTCTATTTCCATAAGTTTAATCTTGTTAATATCTAAATTGAACGTTATAAAGATTTTACTCAAGACTTGTAAAAAAGCAAATAGTCACATCTTGATTATCAGTGGGTTTTTATTGAGTTTCTTGTAGTTCTTAACTATGCTTTCTGTGTCAATATGATGAGCATATAAGTGCTTGGTAAATTGATTTGACAAATCATGAAATGATACAAAAAATAGTATATCGAGATCAAGTGTTTTGGTGGTTTTTTTGATATGTTTTGTAAATTCTTGAGATGTTTTTTTGCTTAGTGGTAAGACTTTGGCTTCTTGTAAGCTTCCTACCATCATAGTTACATTATATTTGTTTTGAAAATATTCTTCCAAAATATCTTCTGACACACCTAGCAACTTCCAAAAAATACTATTGAGATCGTGGTGTTTTAGAAACATAGAAATTCCCCAAAAAAGATCTTCACCATGAATAGTTCTTTGGTTGTTGGTAAAAGCTAGTGTATTTGCGTGAGTTATGCATGAGCTGGAATTGTCTGTTAGAAGTGTTTCTATCTGTGAAAACATGCCGTTCAGAATTCAATATAAAATTGATATTTATCTACAGTATTTTTTTGAAAGTTAAATTCAATAGCACTACATACTGTAGATACATAAATATCTAAAATATATCTATACTGTTGATTTTTTAAGCTTTTCTTGATTATTTTATCTTTATTATTACTCTTACTTTAGCTCAAAGTGTAAAATATACTCAAACAATGTAGTCTTTATTATCATTCTTCGTTACTGATTTTTAGTTGTTAGTCATATACTCATGCTATGATTTTTGAGATCATTATTTAGTCCTAGTGTTACCCCTATGAATATTATCTGGTTACGCAAAAAAGTGCTTCTCCAAAATTTAGTCTATCTTCAATCTCTTCAACCTCAATCTGCTATTTTTCCCGTACTTAAATCCAATGCTTATGGTCACGGACTCAAACAAATTACGAAAATGCTTTCCAGAACTGATGTGCCGTATATAGCTGTAGATAGCTATCCTGAATATGTTGTTGTCAAAAAGCATTCTTCTCTTCCTATTTTGATTTTGTGAGAAACCTTGCTCGAAAATTACAAAAAATTTGATCATAAAAATACTACGTTTTGTGTATATAATATATGAACTATCAGATACTTATGAAGATTGGGCAAAAAAACCAAAATTCATCTTTTTTTCAATACAGGTATGAATAGAGAGGGTATTCAAGAGGATATATTGCCTACTCTTATCAACGAGCTACAAAGCCACCCAAATCTTATCATCGAATGAGTTCTGTCTCATTTTTTTGATGCTGATAATATGTCAAATACTACTATCAACCATCAGATTCAAACTTTTAAACGTATGTATTATAAAATTTTAGATGCTTGATTTACTCCACATCGAAGACATATCGGCAATAGTGCGGCTATGTTTAAAATTACCGATGATTTTTTTAATGCTTATAGACCGTGATTGGCTTTGTATGGCTACAATCCTTTGGATATTCAAGATTCACTCTACAAACATGGAAATAATCTTTTGCCGGTTCTTTCTATTACTTCTAGAGTTATGAGTCTACAAACCGTTCGACCAGGGGAGTGAGTAAGTTATCATCACGAATATAGACCAAGCGATAAAGAAACTGTTGCTACTATTCCGTTTTGATACGCTGAAGGACTTGCAAGAACTGCTTCAGGTAAAATATTTATTAAATATCGTAAAACGTTTTTCCACCAAGTAGGAACCATTTGTATGAATCTTTCTACATATGTGGTTGATGATTCTGTGCATATCGGTGATGAGATAGAAATTATTTCAGACAATCCTCGTGCAAAAAATTCCATGATGAATTTAGCTGAACAGACTGGAACAATCGTCTATGAATCGTTGGTAAAACTTGATAAAGGAATCAGAAGAGAAATTGTTTAAATTTCTAACTTTCAAATATTTGCATTTTATATGGTAATATAGTGAATGAATTCAACAATTTTGATTCTTGCATGAGTGACGTTTTTCTCAACACTTTTGGGGTGATTGATTATATTCAGATTTAGAAAAAATCTTCATTACTTTTTCGCTTTTGCTGCTGGAAGTCTTATAGCTGTTGCACTTTTGGATTTACTTCCCGAAAGCATTGAACTCTCTAGGACCATCAATTTCCCTATAAGATATCTGATGATTGTTGTTGTCTGTTCTTTCTTTCTCTATAGTTTTTTGGAGAGATTCTTTGCTACTCATGAACTTGATCACTCTCATGATGAACATGGTCATGTTATGGGTCCTATATGAGCAGGAAGCTTGGTATTCCATAGTTTTTTTGATGGTGTAGCTATCTGAGCATCATTTCATATAGGTTTTGCTGTTGGGTTGATTGTCGCTTTTGCGGTAATCGCTCATGACTTCACTGATTGAATAAATACTGTCATTATTATGCTCAAAAACAAACAGAGTAAGAAAATGGTACTTACCTTTCTTTTCTTAGATGCATTAGCTCCTGTGATTGGACTTATAGTAACTTCTACTATTTTTGTCCCACAAAAGATACTTGCTATTATTCTCGCGCTCTTTGTTGGGGAGTTTCTCTATATTGGCGCATCGACATTGCTTCCTGAAACCAAAAAGCATCCTTCCAAATGAATGCTATTATCAATGGCGTTGTGAATCTGATTGATATTATTAGTTACTTCGCTTATTACGTAATTATTATTTATAGCTACTTGTTGTTTATTATGTAAAAAAAGTTCCTCGTATACGAGAAACTCTGTTTTTTTAGATTCTTTGTGGTTTGAGTTCAATATGATGTATTCTTTTTTTTCGTTCGATTACGAATGCTCCCATAATGGGTGCTGATATTGATGTAAGCCATACCATATTTATCAAACTTGCATGTAATTGATTTATGTTTACCCCAAAATTAATGAAGTAAAAAAATCCTAATCTCAGACAATATGTGGATACATAGACACTTATGAATATAATCGTAAATGCTATATATTTTAATATTATCCGTTTGAATCCTCGTAAGGGAACAAACATTGTTTTTTCCTCGATTTTATTATTGCTCCATATGAGCTTCCTTTCATACCATCCACACAAAAAATATTCTATAATAAGTGCGGATCCTTGTATGATTAGACTTGTCCATGGATTAATTCCAATCCAAAGAAAATGATAGAAAAAAGAAATACCATTCCAAAAGGTCACAATAACCCTTGAGACAGTAAACCATGTAACGAACATTTCCTTAAATTCTTTACATTTTTTCATTATTTTTTTTATTTTTTTTTGACTCTTTTTATATGCTTATTTTACTATAAAGCAAGGTGCTAGATTTTCTTTAATACATAGATGACTCTTTGGATATCTTCCTCAAAAAGCTTGTATGTATGCTTCTTTTGTACAACAAAACGATATTTTTTACCAAAATGAACAATATCCTGACTTTCTTCTGGACTGTATTGCTTGTATAAGACTAAACGGCCTCCTTTTTTGACGAGATGATGGACTTGAGGAAGTAATTTATCTATATATCCGACTGCTCTAGCAGTAACGAAGTCATATTGTTCCTTATGATCTTCTGCTCTGGTTCGTAGTGCTTTGGCATTTGGTATCTTGAGGCTATCAATCATTTCGTTGATAGCATCTATTTTCTTTCTCGTGGAGTCAATTCCTATACATTGGAGTTCAGGATTATTTATTGCTATAGGTAAAAGTGGAAATCATCCTCCTGTTCCTACGTCACAAAGCGTTGATCCTGGCTTGAACACTAGTGCTTTATTGATTTCTAGTGAATCTTGGATATGTTTGACCCAAATGCCCTCTGGGTCTCTAATGGCTGAAAGATTGGTGCGTGAATTTATCACAATGAACTCATCTATGAGTGCTTTTCGTTTTTTTTCCATAGGTAAATCTGCTGCCTAACTAAAGTTTTTGTCTTTTCTTGTGCTCTTGCTTTCTTTCATAAAATCATTATAGTATGTCACTGTATTTGTTTTTTAGCTATTATATCCCCTTATGGTTATAAGAAATCTGAGACAAAAAAAAATACTAAATAAAAAGGTTCTTTTGTGGTTTGTATTTATTTGTGTGGGAATATATCTTGTGAGTAAATTCCTTACATGAATTACGGAAAGATTGCATCAGACCACACCTTCAAATGATTTATATACTTTGGGAGCTTCACTCACTTTTTCTGGTAAAATTGATGTAGATAATAATTTTCCTAATTATACGCATTCACTCATTAATAAAGAATGAAAAAAAATTGGGCTTACGAGTTCTACTATCAATCTCAATGCATTTATCGGTAAAAAAATAGAACTTGTCGGTAGAGTTAAAAAATATCTTAAATTAACTCCTATCCTGATTGTAGATACTATCAAAATTCCTTATCAATGACTTATCATTACTGCAAATAGGTACTTTTTTGTCAAAGACTTTATCTATCTTGATTTCTCTACACAGCCACAGTTGAGTGCTTTTAAATCTTGAAATGATATCCAGGTAGTGTCTACTGATATTCCTGTTGTCAGTATTGAACGTTTTGTATGTAGTAAAATTCTTAAGTCTCATGATTGTACCTCTTTAATTGCTGATTATATCAAAAATAATAGAGATAATTTTGATTCGTATCGATCGTATACCTTCTATAAACATTGAACGTGATTTTGGGCTACCTTTGATAATAACCTGTTTGGTTTTTTATTCAAAAATGTTTCTGACGATATGATATTGGATATGTCCAATATGTTTAGGATAGTTAATAAGGATTTTATAGTAGGCAATAAATTGAAACTTATCCAGTCTAATTGTCAAAATGATTTTGCTCAGCTTGCTACGATAGATCAACCATCAACACTTACCTATCATGATCCTTATACCATCACGCTTGGACTTCAATGACTTGATAGAAAAAATAATCCTGCTACATGCAAGATTACTTTTGATGTTCGAAATGATTGGAATGTTACTAATGTACAGTTTAATTAACGTTATATCAAGACTTAATCGCTTTGCTCATTAAGATCACCTTTGGTGATTATTAAGCGTTTTGATATACATATTCTCTAATATCCTTAATTTTCTTATTTTACATCTAATATCCTTATCTCTTTTCTGTCGTTATTGAGTCTCATTTTTACGAGATCTCATGTTTTTTTTCATTTTATTGCCAATCCCAATGGTGATTCAAGTGATATTTTGATGGAATCTTTTACTGTTTTGAAATTTTTGTCAAATTCCATAGTAGTTTCTCAGGTACCCACAATGGTTACGTTATATATATCATCGTTATCCATTTGAACAGTAACTTTGGAACCGTAATCAATCATTTTTTCTGATTTACTTTTTTTCTCTTCTTTGATAATTTCTACGTCCTCGATCAATGTTTCTATTTCACCGATTCTCGAATTGATAAAGTCTTTATCCTCGAGTGCAGATTTATATTCAAAGTTTTCTGAAAGATCTCCCATGGCTTTAGCCTCTCCTAATCTTTCCAAAATCCCAGGAAGTTTTACTTTTTTCAATTCATTGAGTTCTTGGACCAGTTGTTCATATCCCTCTTTGGTAAGATAATTTTTTTTCATAACTATACTATTGTAAATGACTAAAAAGTATGTTTATTTCTTTGGTTTGTTAGGCTTTTCTGATTTATTTGAAAGATGTGTCTTAAAGTGTTCAAATGCGTGATTTGGAATGTCTTCTATAATTTTAAATCCACCTTCTCCTGTAGACCAGGTGAATATTTTTCCGTCGTAGGTAAATGTGAAGTCTCCTTGCCATTTTCCTTGTTTGTTTTTCTTGATAACATAATCTATTCTAATCTCTGCAGTTTCTTTATTGGCATAAATTTTCTTAAAATATGAATCCATTTTTCCTTCAAGGTTTTTTTGAACAATTTCTTTTACAATTTCTTGCATGTTTGTCGGAACATCGATGAATTGGTATGAAATCACTGGGTTTTTCGCCATTTTCTAAGAAATATAATATAAAAAAACTACTACTTACTCTATACATTTCTATGCCCATAGTTAGCCGATATACTTTTGGCTTTCCGTTAATGGTATACTTAATTAGCCAAAAAATTCAATTGTATTTTCTTGGGTTTTATCCCAGTTTGTTGATAAAATCTTTTTTAATGTTCTGATTCTTTTGCCCATCCTTGATAAGTGAATAACTTTTTCTTATCAATTCTCTAATATCCTGATAATAAATAAGCGCCAATACTTCATTAAGTGTACATCGTTTGTGGATACCAATATATCCTTCTGCACGTTCTATTTTGACAAAATCTGGATTTCATGCATATTCCATGAGAAAATAGGTTACATCTTTGTTCATCTGCCCTTTGTTGTTTTCTGTATTTCTTAATTGTGTAGTTCATAACTGTTGTTTTATTCTCATTTGATTTATAGGAATTCCTGTCTCTTCGCTTACCTCTCTCAGTGCGGTTTTCTGTATATCTTCGTTCCCTTGTATTTTTCCTTTGGGAGCTACTCGTTCTATCTTCCCACTTAGAGCATGTCTTTTGATAAGGAGGTATCTAGGTTCTCAATCTGAAGCAATAAAATAAACAATTCATCAAGCGCTTTGAATAATCGGTGACATATTCTATTCATAAAATAACTAAAAAAATCTGAGATAGTATACGGAGGAGTATAGAAAATATGTGCATATTATACATTATTTTTTCATAAAATTCGTTTACTAATTCATTGAAATGTTTGTCCAAGGAGATTCCCTTTTTGTGATTCGTTTAAACTTTTTGGAATATTTTCTCCTGCAGGAAGTCTGTCTTTTTTTTCAGGATTATTCTGTGCAAATTCTTCTCATTGTTGCTTTCGTCATGATATTATTTTAGTATTCTTTGTTTCTCCTTCTTTTTTTGTTTCAACTCCTTTGTTTCATTGTATTTCTACAATTAAATTGTCTGCTTGTTTGCGCTCATCTTCAGTTTGTGCTTTACCAATTTCTTTTCATTTGAGTAAATTTTCATAGGTATTTATCTTGTTCTCGGTTCCTCATGAAGTAGCCTTTTCTATACTTTTCTGCTCTATATCTGCCATGCTAAAAATGTTATCTATCTAAAGATTGTAATATTTTTTGAAATATTGCTAGATTTTGTTTGTAATTTACTCTTGTGGGTCCTATAATACACAACATACAATCATATTCTTCCACGGTAATCTTTGTATATAAACACGAAATTAGTGTTTTCTGATCTTCTATGAAAGTATAATATATTTGATTCCTTTTGAGTATTTTGCTATCGATAAATTTTACTATTCTTTTTTCTTCGATGAAGCGAATAATACTTCTTGTCGTATGATATTCATCTACCATATCGTCTCTCAAGAGGTTATTGATTCCGAGATAATAATATTCATCATTTCTGAGAAATCCTACAACGACTCCATCAGCTAAAGCCCCTATACTTTCTACTAATTCTTTCAATCAGCTTCTTACTTTGATGACTTCGTCCTGTTTCTCATCTTCTTGGACGACAAGATAATTTTGTATATATGCAGTCAATCATTGTACGGTAGGAACCCTTCCAGAACTATTGTATGGTTGATAGACCATGCCCGCTTTTTCGAGCATATTTAAATATTTCCTCAATGTAGAAGGAGCATATTCTGCATCTTCCAGTGAATGTAAAAACTTTGAGCCTACGGGCTCTCCTTTGTTGATATAATTATCAATAACTACATCAAGTAGAGCTAAGAGTTTTTGATCGAAATCTACCATTGCTGAAATTTCAGTATCTATCGTGTAAAATTCTTTATTTTTTGTTGTTTTGACTATATAGTTCTCTTATAGATTTTCAAGTACTTTTGCTAAAAAGCATATTAATTGTTCCGCAGCCTTACTTTTTTTTATCGTCTCGTCGGTTGGACCTTATAAACGCTTCGCTAGACTTCCTTTTTAATATTGACTCAAAAAGGAAGTAAAAAATTCTAGCCAGATGCAAATTCAATAATCTGTCTTTTCATTATGCAAGATTTGTTCATCTTTCTTTGTTCGCATACATTCGTATGACTCACTTCAGTTCGATTATATTGATTGCTTCAAATTTGGGAAGTGTCTAGTCATGCATCTTGCGTTTGTTTTTTTAGTAAAAAAAACCTCTCTTTAGAGGTTCATATGATGTGATGTTTTTATTAATCTATTGTTGATGTGTCATCTGTAGTGCCTATACTACCTGTATTCTCTAGCTGTTTTTGCCAAAGCATTCTATTGATTGACATTCTTGTAGGGGAAGCGTTACAAAATTCGTCTGCAGTTAATACGAGAAATCATTTGATTCCCTGCATGATATAGCTCAGATTAAAATCATTTTCCCATATTTTTTGGTGGATTTTATGTTCTCCCACTTTTTCTAGTCCTTTTGTAGAGATGTAATAGTAAATATCATGTTCGCCTATTTCTATATTTGGATTTTTTTTGTATTCCAATTCGTGGATTTGATCAGTATTTTGATGGTCAAGGCAGATGAGATATTCTTTCAGTGCATCTATATTTTGAAGAATATTTTTTATTTTATAATAATGTAAATATTTCAAAAAATCTTTTACCTCTTGTTTGAGATATCCTGCAATATCCAATACGTTTATTTCGTCGACAATATTTTTACTAATAATGTCTTTTTTGCTCTCTGCCATACGAATATCGTTATTTAGAAGAAATAAAATGACTATTTGATTACATATAATTTGATTGGATGTTTTGCTTTGAGGTAGTTTAATAGGTGAATATCATGAGTAATCAAAAATATTGTATTTCCTTCTTTGTTTGCTTGCATCAGAATATCTGCTACTATTTGTGTGTTTTCTCGATCGAGATTACCTGTCGGTTCATCGGCAATGATAAATTCAGGATCGTGAATGAGTGCTCTTGCGAGAGATACTCTTTGTTTTTCTCAGGCACTTAATAATTTCACAGGTGTCGCTAAAAGATGTTTTATGTTTACCTTTTGTAATACTTGTTTGAGTTTTGATTCTATAACACTTTCACCGACTTCGTATAATTCTAGTGGATAAATAATATTGTCTCTGACCGTAAGATCTTCTAGTAATTGATAATCCTGATAAATTATCCCCAGTCTTTTTCTCAAAATCTGAATGTCTTCAGCAGAGAATGTCGTCATATCTTGTCTGTTGTAAAAAATCGTTTTTTCTGGAGGAGTAAGTTTTCCTGTTATAAATTTTACTAATGTCGTTTTGCCTGCTCATGATTTCCCTGTAAGCACAAAAAAGTCATTTGTGTCCAAAGATAGACTCAGTTTATCAAAAAGTGGTGATGGATTGTCTCGATATCATCGACTGAGATTTCTTATCTCTATTAATGGAGTGGTATTCATAATAAAGTGACTAGGCTATAAAATGATTATTAAGAATTTTGGAATATATTTTTTAATTACTCTTCACTCTTTCATTCTTAATTACTTCTTTGTTTGTATACTTAAGTATATCCTCAAAAAGTTTATTTTGCAAAAGAAACTCTTTACGTCTGAGTGTTTGAATTGACAAAATCACTAAAATTGACCAAAATTGCCAAAAACTGATAAAATTTCGTTTTATTCTTCATTAAAATTGCCAAAAAATGGTTGAAACTTCAGTCTATTTGTATATTTATACTTCATATCTATTTAGTTTGTTAGTTTAAATGAATGATAGAATTGAAACATGCCTTATGAGAATTGGGGAAAGTTGCTGATGCCGTTCAGTTAGATAATTTTTTTCAAATATATCTTGGTAAAAGATGATTGCTTAATGAAGAATTTAAGCTCTTGGTAAGTCTCGGTTCTGAAGATAAAAAGGATAAATGAGCAAAACTTTCTGAAATCAAAACAGAATTGACTGCTGCTTATGAACAGAAACAACAGTATTTTATGATGGGCAAAATCAATGAACAACTTGAAAAAGATCTTGTAGATATTAGTTTAGATGTAACTACAGAATATGGCTCGTATTCTTTACTTGCAAAAGTCAGGAGAGATATTGAAGATGTATATAAATCTATGTGATTTATCATAGATTATGGGCATGAGATCGTCACAAAATTTGAAAATTTCGAATCGGTAAATATACCGCTTTCCCATCCTGCTACAGAAATGCATGATACTATCTACCTCGAAGACAAAGATCCTAGCTGACAAAACCTTATTCTCAGAACACATAATTCTGCACATCAAGTCCAAGATATTATGAAATATGGCGTTCCATTGAAATTGTGATCACCAGGAAGGGTATATAGGTTTGATAGTATGGATGCTTCACATGATGTAATGTTTCAATATGCCGAAGGTATTATTGTCGATAAAAACTTGGGTATAGCACATTTTAAAGATACGATGCAAAAATTACTTTCAGCTATTTTATGAAAAAATATCATTATCAGAATGAGACCATCGTATTTCCCTTTTGTGGAGCCTGGTTTTGAAATAGACGCACAATGTCCTATCTGTGGTGGTACATGATGTAGTTTATGTAAAGGTTCTGGATGGATAGAGTTGCTTGGTGCTGGAATGATTCATCCCAAAGTCCTTATAAATGCATGATTAGATCCCAAAGAATGGTCGGGTTTTGCTCGATGAGTAGGAGTAAGTAGATTAGCTGCCATAAAATATGGCATCAAAGATATTAGATATTTTACCAATGGTGATTTAAGATTTGCGAAATCATTCGCTTAAATCCAACTAACAACTAACAACAATGGTATTTTTTCATTCTTTGATTTCTCCTATGAATATCGCCTTTTTTCGAAGATCCGTTATCATCGTTAGTATAGTTATTGCTGTGACTGATTTTGTTGTTTTTTATGCACTTAAAAGGAAAGGCACAGATCTGAATACATTGACATGGAAGTTCATCCTTCTTGTAGTGATTATAACCATCATTCCAATAGCCATTAATTTTCTGGTTCATTTTGTACTCAAGAAATAAAAAAAATTCCGCTTAAACGGAATTTTTTTTATTTCTTTGTCGTTCATAGAATTATTTGTTTTTTACGATAGTATTTTGGCTAATAAGCATACTTTTTATTTTTTCGATTAATTTTTTGTGTGTTTGCGTTAATTTTCTTTTTCATGATTCGATATGAGCTAAAATTTCGTTGGTTTCTTTGGTATATCTTTCTTGAAATTCTTTTGATGTCTCTTGTAGACTTCTTACATTATCTAAGCGATCCGAGAGTTTGATTACCAAACCATATGATGATAAATTCATCATTTTGTTCTTTAAATATTCTGTTTTTCCTATTTTTTTAATTTCTTTTTCGTCAGAAGTTAGTTCGTCTACTAAGGATGCTGTCATATATCCAAATTTTTCTGCAATCTCCTGAAGCGTTACATTTGTACAATCTTCCACTGTATCGTGCAACAAGGCTGCTGTCATCAAAAGTTCTAGGTTTTTTGATTTTTTAAATTCTTCAATGTTTCTAGCTACATTGATGGGATGCCAATAGTATGGTATGTTGCTGCCTTTTCTGTGCTGTCCCTTGTGTTTTTCCAAGGCAAATCCAAGCGCTTTTTCAAACATACCCGTAAATTTTTTGTCCATGTTATATATATGAAGATAAATATTTAACTTTATTTATTCTTCCATTTTTCTCTGATTTTTCTTGCTATCATTTTCCTGTCTCGTTGAGTGCTCATAAACTTTTTGAATCCTTCTACGAGTGTATTGTGTTTTTTATCTTTCACCAAAACGCCGCAATCTTCATCTACTAGTTCAGCAGTAGCTCATTCACCATATCCGAACACAGGGACTCCCATAAGAAGTGCTTCTACGGTTCCGATTCCATAACTTTCTTTGGTCAGATTTATAAGTCATTTTGCTTGGGTGATGATTTTTATCTTTTCATCTATATCTTGTATTCGTCCTATAAAAATAATTGACGGACCTGCCATAGATTTAAGTTGTTTTTCGTCGGGTCCGCTTCACATAATAATAAGCGGAACTTTTAACTCATTACATAATTTGATTATTTTGTCTGCTTCTCTGACGAAACTCACTAATCTTCCTACATACAGGTAATATGCTTGTGGAATCTCTTGTACTGCAGGGATGAAAAATTTGTTTGGAATGTGAGGATATTTTATTTGAATGTGTTTCATGCCATAGAGCTCTTCAGCTACTTTGGCTGTGTATTTACTATTGGCAAATACTTTATCAAACTTAGTAAACCTGAGGTCTCGCTTCCTTAGTTTGGGAACTATCCGATTAAATAATTTTCCTTTTATTCCTGTAAGTTTTTCTTTGTATTCATCATAATGTGTCCAGATATATTGCATAGGTGAATGAAGATAGATCATCATCGGTATGCCTGATATTGGAGTGATGTTTTTGGCTATGGCAAACGATGAAATCGTGATATAGTCAGGTTTTCGTTTCTTTATTTTTTTGGAAAGTATTTTCATCAAACTTGGATAAAAAAACATCAAATTACGGTAATCGAAGAGTCGTGAAAGTAGTGGAACTTTGTGTTTTCCACACCAGAGAAAAAGTCTATTTATCCATTTGGGTAAGGCAGTAATTACGGTGAGATTATGGTGATTTGTTTTGAGTTGTTCACAATCAGAAAAAAGGGTAAACACTTGGGCGTGTTTTATATTTTTTTGTTCATCGATGAGATCTTGGAGTACACTCAGTGCTCATCATGGATTTATTCGACAGTGTACAAAGGCTATTCTCATGAAAACGATTACAGCTATAAATAATCAAACGACTAAACGATTTTTACCATAACCATTTTATCGCTTTCTTATTTTATCATTTAGGCGTGGTTTTTGCAAGGAAAAAATTTTTGTATCAGAACTGCTTGAAAAACATTTATAAAACCGTATTAATCAGTCGTTTTATTGTTGTATGTAGTTATTTCATCTACATAGAACGTTTTATGTTTTTTGTGTATATTATGGATAGAGAAGAAAGAGTATTTCTAAAAAAGAATCTTATCAAACTTATTATCTGACTCATATTATTGGGATTCTCGTTTTCATATATTCAAAACCATCCCGCTGAAAAATCATCCATTTTTTCTGGTTTTCAGGTACTTTGGCAGAGAGTAGTTGTATATGTACATAAAATAACCAATACCGATTCTGAAGCTTTTCAAAAAAAATATGATTATGAAAAAACCTATGAAGAACTGATCAATATGACAGAAACGAAAAAATGTTCAGATCCTGCAATCCTTACTGAAATCAATGAAACCTATCTTAGTCTGCAAAAAGAATGAATAAAAACGATTGATGAAAATCTTCCCGGATATATACGCAAGGCCAATGAATATAAAAATTTAATTGATAATTGTACTAGACAACCTTAATTTACCATTGATATTTTTACGTTCCAAATTTTCACGTATTTGTTTCTACAAAAAAAACTCTGCATTGTCGCAGAGTTTTTTTATATTGTTTCTTATTCTACATAGGAGAGTGATTGTGTGTGAGAGATACTTCTTATCCTAAAAAAGGTATCTTAATGCCTCGGAAATGTACGAGATCTTTGAGAATGATATATACTCATAATGTCATAAGTGCTATGAAAAATATTAGATTTATATAACTTTCTATGGTGAAATATTTTTCTGGTTTGAGCTTTCCAATTCCTTGAATCAATACTCCTAATAATCTTCCTCCATCCAATGCTGGGATAGGAAGTACGTTGAAGAGTGCAAGAGCTAAAGAAATGATTCCAAAAAGTCAAATGAGTGGACTTCGTTTCTTTTCTTCTCGAAGTGTCTGAACAACTTTGACAATACCTACCGGGCCTGTAAGTTTATTTACGGATCAACTGATTTTGGTTTTATTAAAGGAAAATAGATTTGATCCCAAAGTTCCAAGCGTACTTAGTGTCAGTTTGCTTTCTGCACCAATTTCTTGGAGTCCAGCAAGCATAGCTTTACCAAGGGGAAATTTTATAAGTTTAACTTGTAGATCTCCAGCGTTTAGGAAAGTAATTCCGAGTATGCAATCATCATTGCCACAGGTAGCAATTCAGTTTAAAATATTTTTATCTCTTTGATAGCTTAGGGTGATTTTTTGTCCGATGAACTTTTTGAGAAGTATACTGACATTGAGAATAGATACTTTTTCTTGATTGATAGACAAAATAATATCTCAGGATTGTAAATGCATATTGCTTGCTATACTTCATGATTCTACTTCATCTATTTTTACTGGTATTTCAAGAATATTCCCACTAGTCAATCCTTGTGATTGGAGAAAAGAAAGTGTCGGCATAAGATAACTTTGACTATTTGACTTAAATGCATTTTCTGGAACGATCTGAAATGGTTTAGTACCGACGTAAAAAATTCCTGTAAATAAAAGCCAAGCAACCAAAAAATTCATAGCTACTCCAGCAAGTAAAATCATAATTTTACTTCCCAGTGACGCTTTGATAAAACTATCTTTTGCATTGAAGTCTGCTTCATCTTTTGGATCTTCTCCTTTGAGTCTCACAAATCATCCGAGAGGTAAAAGATTAAGAGTATATTCTGTACCTGATTTATCTGTCCAGATTTTACATACTTTTGGAGGTATTCCGATACCAAATTCCAATACTTTGACACCTCTTTTTTTTGCGGTCATAAAATGCCCAAATTCATGAGCAAGGACCAAAAACATAAACATGAGTATTCATAAAACTATTCACATATGCTATTGCTAATAATTAAAGATTACGAAATATACGGTTTTTCGTTGATTAGTATTTACGAAATTGTATAACCAAAGCAACTCATTTTAGTGGAAAGCGTAAAGCTAAAAATTCACTATTGAAAACCTCTTTATTCTGATATATTTCTCTGATGAAATTATTTGATTCCCATACTCATTTGAATACTAGTGCTTTGTTTGATGACTGGCAATGATATTTGCAGAAATTTATCAATGTTGGTTGAATTGGACTCGTAAATTCTGGAGCGAGCGAAGCTTATAATGCCCAAGGTATAGAGATTGTAAAGACCGTTGAAACATTGAGAGATTGAATGATTGTTGGGTGGCAAAATATATTGGTTAAATCTACGATCGGGTATCATCCATGATCTTGTGAAGATGGAGAGATAACTGAAGAAAATATTCAGCAAAAAATTATTGATTTGAAAAAGCTCTATATAGACAATAAGGAGTCTATTGTCGCTATCGGTGAATGTGGTATAGATACCTATTATCCTTGAACTGATCAATTCCTTCCTTTACAAAAAAAATTGTTTATTTTACAATGTGATCTTGCCCAAGAGCTTAATCTTCCTTTAATGATCCATATTAGAAAAGATTTTTGTTCTGCATTTGAAATTCTTCAGCACTATCGTGATATGACTATTTATATTCATTGTCGAGGATTTGGTCCTCAAGAATTAGAGCTATTGAATCGTTGAAGTGTCGAATTATGATGGAAATTATTTATCGGTTTCTGTGGTAATGTAACATATAAAAATGCTCACAATCTCAGAGATTCATTGGCTAAAATTCCATTAAATCAATTACTTTTGGAAACTGATGCTCCACGATTGAGCCCTCAAATTGTTCGTGGAGAAACTAATCATCCAGCGAATATTAAATATATCTATGAATTTGTTGCTGAGTTTTTGAACATTACTCCTGAGGTGCTTTCACAGCAGATAGAGAAAAACTTCAAGGCAGTATATAGTTTATAACTTGCTATTGAGATTCTTTGACATTTATTTATATATATTCATAATATATTGCTATTTTTTATTATTATTATATTATCTAATGAATAATAATCCAGAAAATTTTGATATGGATAGATTCACTATTAGTGAGAAGATTTTTGATCAAATAACATTGGTTTTTGATGAAATAAAAAGATTATTATCTTCATGAGATTTTCAGTTTCCTGCATGAAAGACAGCTTTATTATCCAAAAAGGAAGATTTTTTTATTCTTTTGAAAACTGTTCTTTGAGATACAACTATCGAAAAGTTTTTTGTCGATAAACATGATGTAAATTATCTCAAGTGATTAAAAACTTCAGAATTTTCTTTGGTATTTGATATATATAAATTATTGGAACTTTATTTTGCATCACAATATATACCTTTAGAAAAAGATGTTATTGTCCCCAAGCTTGAGCTTTTACAAACTTTGGAAGTTCAAGAGGAGTTTGGTCGGCAGTATATATCATCACTCCTTTGAAATGGCGATATATTTACCAATAAAAACTGTTATGAGGTTTTCAAAACATTTGATTTGCGTACATATACTGATCAAAATTTGCAGATAAAGGTGGAAACATTAAAAAAATTTCTTCTATCGAAAAAATCAAAAGATGTTGAATTGATTCGTTTTGTCGGTTTTTTAGTAAAAAGTATAAGAGATTATCTTGAAGTAAAAAATGAAGAATCAGTAGTAATGCAATGAAAAGAAGAAGCTAAAAAAAAGAATGGTATAGTAAGAGATATTTTTCTGGGTAATCTAAACTTTTTTGATGAATTCATTCTTTGGGCAAAAGAACATATTGGAGAGAAGTCTGATTTTACGGATATTGCATCGCTAGAAGATTTACAAAAAGATACAGTAAAATATTCGGTTTTTTTGCAGTTTAGAAAGCTCTTTTCTTCGAAATATATGGAGAATGTAGTCGTTCCGTATAAAAACTTATTCGAAAAGAATGACAAGATAGAAAAAAAATATTATTCTGCTATTTTATATGATTTGAATAATTTATGAGAAGGATATACTAAAGATATCTCTGAGTTGGCATTTTTTATCTGATTAAAAAAATGATTTATCTTGTGAGATATCTATGAATTTTTATATAAACAGGAAGACAAGTTTCCTGATTTATCATCCTATCTTTCTTGATTATTATGAAAAGAGTTTACTGGCTATACAAATAGCCTTTCACAATAAAATACGTCTCTTATTGTTTGAGTTTCAAAATTTTTCTTCACAAAACTATATTAACTAAAATAATAAATACTCCTAATCCTATGAGTGCATATTCTACAGGAAAACGAGCTAATATCTGTTTTCCAATGGTTGTATAGAGTGCAAATACTGTAAAGATTATAGATCTCGTGGTTGCTACAGCGATTCACTTGGTTTGTCACATAAGAACATGATTCCATGCAGGCATCCACAATCCTTCAGCAAAATTAAAGAGTACCATAATTACGGTTATCGCAATCCAAGATTTAAGAAGGAAAGCTACAACAATCAATAAAACTGCTTGAGCAATAGTAGAAAATACCCATACACGATTATATGTCCATCTCTCTCATAACTTATAGGCATATTTATTAGCTATAAAAATAGCCATTGTACTAATAATTCATAAAATACCTGCTAACCAAGGATCCATTCATGCCTTTACACGAAGAGGAAGAGAAATAATTGCCAGAAATGCTACATGATTAGCTAATGAACGATAAATCATAAATACTCTCATGTTTTTATTCATAAGTATATTTCTTATGGTATTTTTCGTCGTGGTATAACTAGTAAGGAGGATTTTTTTGATACCCAATAACTTCGCTTGAATAGGATGGATTTCTTTGAGTTTTATCGTGATAACCACAATTATAAAAGCAAAAATAGTATCTAATATAGCCAATACTCTATATCAATGCTCTTGTCATAGTCGTTTGATAATTCAGGAAACAGCTAGTGCAACTACAACACCGGCAATCGTTTCCAATGACATCAAATGGCCTATTGCTTTTCCAAAGGTTTTTTCTTCTCCTATATATCTGAGGTTTTCTTCTAGAAACGCTTGTCCTGTACTGTTCCAGAAAGCAAAATATAATCATCCAAAAAAAGAGGCAACAATAAATCACCAGTAATGAGGGAAAAATACTATTGTCATGGCTGCAAGCAAATTACATAGTACAGCAATAAATAATGCTTTTTTCCTGCCCACAATATCAGCAAATATCGATGTTGGTAAGTCAAATAAAAACACAACAATACTTCACACATTTGCGATAAGTATAATTTGAGGGATAGATAAACCTACATAAGTATATAGTAATGTTATTACAGGTAGCAAGAAAGTGAACCCGGATAAAAAGTTTATCCAAGCTTGGAGATTTAAATTTTTTTTAATAAAGTTTATATCTATTTTTTTTTGTTCCATAAATATTTTTTGTATTGAGGTAATAGACATAATATATTGTAATTGTATTCATTTTTTTTTATCTTATCTTATATGATTTTTACACTCCAACTCTAAAGTAAATTTCCTTATCGACTAATTCTCTTTTGGTTCACCACTTGAGTGCAGAAATTTGTTTCATTATTTCTATTTTTTCTGGTATGTTAACTTTTGGCTTTAACCAAGGCAAATCTATGGTAAAACTAAATGGTCTGGTTGGTTGGTTATTGACTACTGTTTTTACTGCGGCTCTGAAAGTGTCCCCATTTACCATATCTATTGCTGAGAATTCTGGACCCATTTCTTTTTCTAAAAATTCTGCATCAGTTGCTCCAACTTTGAATATAAATAAATTTCCTACGTTACCAAAAATAGTTTTTGAAAGATCAAGATTTCCTCCTAGTCATTCTTGTTTGAGTTGATCAATATATTGGTGAGCGATAATAAGTCATAATTTATACTTTCTTGCTTCTGATAAGATACTTTCTATTGAATTAGAAACGTAGTTTTGGAATTCATCGATATAAAGAAAATATGGTTTTCTGTCTTTGGGATCAAGACTTGCTCTTTTAAGTGCTGAAAGTTTAATTTGCATGGTCACCATTCTTCCAAGAAGTTTACTATTTTCTTCGCCTGTCAGTCCTTTAGAAAGTTTTACCATAATTACCTTTCCCTCGTTCATCGCATCAAAGAAATTAAATGCAGATTTTGGTTGTCCTATGACGTTTCTGATATATGTACCCGTCGTAAATGGTCAAAACTTTGCTTGGATGAATGGAATAATTTCAGCTTTTTCTCTGTCTCACATTTTTTTATATGTCTTGTTCCATCGGGCTGCGATTATAGGGTTTTTTACATTTCTAATTTTGGATTCTGCAAATGCATCATCGGTAAACAGTCTCATAATATCTATCAGTGTTCCTCATTCTGGTTGTTCCATCAATAAGAAACATGCGTTTCTAAAATAATCTTGTATACGTGGTCCGAAAATTTCTTCTCCATACATAGAGACAAACATCTCTACAAGATCATTGGTTACTACATCTCTTTCATCGTCAGTTTCTGCTCCATCCAATGGATTGAAGGCAATAGGATATTCAGTATTAGCTAAATCAAAATAAATCAAATCATCTATTCTTTCTTTGGGGAAATATTCCATTGTATCATCGATCAAATCTCCGTGAGGATCTATGACACAAAATCCATTTCCTAATCTAATGTCTTCTTGTATTGCTGTTTTTATTAATGTTGATTTACCTGAACCTGTCTGTCCAATGATATACATGTGTCTCATCCTATCATCATTATTAGTCATGATCCTAATTTCCTTTTTGATACCTGCATATGTATTGTATCCAAGAAGAATTCCTTCGGTAGGAATGTTGTCGGGTGCTGGAACAATTTTATATTTTTGTCGACTAATGCGTGGATTCCTATTGAACTTTGCGTTGGGAATATGGATGATAGAGGAGAGTTCTTTGATACTTAAAATAGTTTTTTTGTCCCATTTATTGAGATTACCAAGTGTTCCATTATTGCTTCGAAATATTCTATTGATAAATTCTTTGGCAAACTCCTGGATTCTCTTCGCTTTTTTAAACTTCAATGCATTGAGTCCTATATAACTGTATTGGCTAAATCCTCTTGCAAGATCTTCTATAATTCTTTCTGGTCTCTTTGGATCTGGTGAGGTAACTAATGCTCTGATTTTGATAGAGAAGATTTCATCTTCGGCTTTTTTATCGAGATCACCAGTTTGTTGTTGGGTTAAATCGCTTTTCTTTTCTTCGTCTTTTGGTGCGTCTTTACTGTCCGTATTTGCACTTACAATTCATCTTCGAATATCTTTGAGTAAAAGTCACAAAAATCCTTTGTTTTTTCCGTCTTTTATTTTTTTAGATTCTTTTCTTAGCTGTTTGAGTGCGTCTTCCTCAAGAGGAGAAATGAGTATCTGTAAACACATTTTCTCATCAGTTAGTACTTTGGAATATGCTGAAAGGAGACTATCCATAGGATCAGCCTCAAATGATTCGTAATTTTTGAGTGGATAAGCGTTGTCTTTTGTTAATACAAATTCTCCACCTGCCATATATTTTCCTGCTTCGAGTAATTTTGGTTGGTCAATGGGGTCAACTACAGCACCTATATAAAATGATGAGATGAGTTTCTCCATATTGTCTACGTGTTCTTCTGGTATTGCCATGATAAATTTTATCACTTCTTTTTCGATAAACATTTCCATACTGATATAATTATGTCAGAATTTTCTGTGTGTTCGTTTATCCTCAACTATCGAATAAAAATTTTTATATATCTGATTCATGATCTGCATATTTTGCTTCATATCTTTGATGGTATCCCCTCCATCTTCTCCTGACTTGGTTGTTACGCTTTTGGGAATTTTTACTTGAATATATCTTAACTTGTTTGCTTGTTGTATTCTATGTTTTTTATGTATCGATGAAAATATTGCTTTGATGGTCAATGAGCCAATCAATCGTATTCCTCATGCTATGATAATGATGATAAGTAGGTTGGACATAGGGTATTTCTTTCGCTAAAATTATATTTTAATTTTCTCTACTAGTATAGCTAATATGCTTAAAAATGCAATTTTGTTGTTTTATTTTGTGCTTAAAATAGCTATTTATTCACCAAAACTATGAAAATGTTATCCAGTATGGTTTGTGCCATAAATAGAAAATCACTTGTATTCTTTGTCTGTATATATATTTTCATGGTACAATATATATCTAGAGTGAACGATAGAGACTAGGCTCGTTATAATCGTTCCAGCAACCATCCGTTCAAGCGGAAAGGTGCTAAATCCTACCCTCACGGGAAAGATATTAAAAAGCATTATTACTGTTTTTGAACTCTTTCTTCGTGATTAAGAGTTTTTTTTATATATTGGCTGTATCAATTTATCGGTATTGCCAATATATAAATTCGACATCATAAAAACTTTTATATGTTTCAATCAAAAGTATTCTTCATATTTTTGATTGAAACATATATAGTTACCAACTCAATAAATTCTCATTATA
>CAZTFP010000022.1:0-20671 GCA_964613015.1 uncultured Candidatus Peribacteria bacterium
TTAGTTCGTTGAAAAAAGCTGGTGGACTTGTGATGTGGTGATGGAAAGGCGATGAGATTTTTCTCTGAGACCTTTGGATTGCAATGTGATGGGTACGAACTCCAACGCTTTCCGTATCTCTATGGGAAGCTGATTAATCTCGTTTTATGATATACTAAACTAAACCTTTATAAGAAAAATTTTTCTCAGGCTAACCTCAAACATTACGACTACATTTACACCTATCTTCTTCCTACCCAGATGGCAGAGATTGAATCACGAATTTTCAAAAATGTACATCCAACTTCGATAATAATTTCTAACTCATTCCAATTTGCTTTACACAAGCCGTATGAAGTTATTAAAGATAAAAAGGGGAAACCAAATATATTTTTATATAAAAAAATATAATAATTATTTAGTTCCTAGCGGTAGCGAGAAAAATTGATATTAAGGCGTAGATTTCTTCTCATTATATTCGTCGAAATGACCCGAGACACGTTTTTTCAGATAAAGGTTAAGCCCGGCAAAAATTACCGGGCTAGTTAATGTTTTCTGGTTGATAGATTACAATCTATTGATTGTTTTGGGACCTCTATCTGTGGCCCCCATTCAAGTAGCGGGTAGTTCTTTATCTATGCGCAAAGATTTGGCTTGAATCGGTGTGGGCATATTGAGCCTCACAAACATGGTTTTGCTTTCTTTGGTGTTCACGATTGTTACGTCATGATCTTGTAAGATGGCTTCACTGTTTTGTACAGTATATCCAAAATTTGTTGTTTCCGATATTTTTACCTGATCCGTAGCGATAAAGAATGTCCACATAACGATAATAATCGCTAATGTATTCATGCTTTCCGTTATTGGTGTATTTAATATTATATGAATTCTAAAATCAAAGTCAAGTCTAGTTTTGTCTTTTTTCGTAATTATGTATGTTTTGTCCATAGAGAGAAATCAGATTGTGTTTTTATATTTTTTTTTCTTGTTCAAATTCTTTTCCATTGAGTTTTTTGGTAAAAACAATTCATGTATTTATCATGGCTCATTTTTCTGTATCGGGAAATTCCACTAATTTCGCTGATACACTTATGGTTAATGGTTTACTATTGGTGGTTTTGAATGTTAGATATAATACAATATTTCCTTCTAATTTTTCTTTTTTCATTGTAAAAATTTCTCCAAGTCCTACAGATTCAAATCATAGTGCTGGTCAGACTGCAGTACTCCATCAGCCTCATTTCTCTTTTGGTCTTCTTCATATTTCACAAGATAGCGTTTGATAGTTTCTTAACTTCTCTAATATCATATCCCAAGGTAGTTTTTGCTGGTTGTCTTCCAATCGTGCAAATATCTCTGCATCTATACTATCTTCTACGAGAAAATCATTTTCACCCAAAATTATTTCTTCATCTGTTTTTTTTTCTTGTTGGGTTGTTTTTAATTTGTACATTTTTATTTGTTCTTCTAGATCTTTTGCTTCGTAAATATCATATTGCCCTGGATGATTTCCATCGTCAAATGTTCCGTAGTATTCATCTTCAAGTGTGTTTTTTATTTCTTCTTGTGTTTCTGCTTGTCTTCATGGTTTTACTTCTTCTTCCCTATTTGTTAGTAGTTTGTCTTCTGTCATGTATTCATTGTGAATATGATAAAAATATTTATTATTATAATTATAATCGTAAATATATATTTGTCAAAAAACAGTTTACATCATTATTTTCTTTCATGAAGCATTTTAGTCTTAGTAAAAAAAATCGATTTCTTTTAGGAAAAATCATTATCGTGCTTGCTATGTTACTTCTTTGATGGTGGATGTACGACAGACTTCCTTTGCATGTCCCTATGCATCGAAACGCTAGATGAGAAGTCAATGGATATGGTTCTAGATTGGGAAGCGTTCTTCTGCTTCCTTGTATCTCTACCTTCCTTTTGATTCTTTTCTTCTTCATTCCTAAACTTGATCCGAAAAAGGAGAGATACAAAGAATTTGCTACTGCTTGGGAATGGATGCAGATGATTCTTCTTTTGTTTTTTGCTTATTTTTACGCAATTATTTTCTATATCATTCTTCATCCAGGTATATCTATCATTCCTTTTATGTCCTGATGAATGGGTGTTTTGTTTTTTGTCCTTTGAATGGCGATGAAGCATGTAAAAAGCAATTATTTCGTAGGTATCAGAACGCCTCGAACATTAGCTAATGAAGAAGTATGGGATAAAACTCATGCCTTATGAGCTTGGACTTTTGGTGGTGCTGGACTTGTTTGTATCATCACTGCTTTTCTATGAAATGCGATGTTTCCTATATTTTTTTCAGTCATTATTTTATGAGCTATTATTCCTGTCGTTTACTCCTATGTTATCTATAAGAAAATCGTAAAATAATTATGAAGTATGTCTCTATCATACATCATAAATAAAAAAATTTGTTGTAGATATGGGAATGTTTGTATGTGCATAAAGATGCCTACTATTGAAATACTAAACCGCTTTAGAAATATTACACTTTCTCACTTTGTTTAAAGTTTATATTTCTGTAGTGACTAGGATAACTTCGACATTAAAAAACCTTCATAAAGTTTCATATTTTTTCAGCGTCTCAGTATAAAATCAGTATATAATTATTTTTTATTACTGTGTTTTTCTTAGTTCTAATCATAGTTCAATTCCTTTTTCTATTTCTTCTGGAGTCATCGGCCTCTTTGATTTATGATTAATTAGAATTCCTTTTGCTATAGTTCATTCTGTATGGTTTGTCCCTACAATGAACTCTTTTTTTAAACGATCAAGATATTCTTCAAACGACATCTTCAGATATTTTCTTGCACCAATCATTTTGATCTCCATATTTCTAGTCATTAGAAAATCATTACCAGATAATTGTGTTTCAGCTAATCATCTACCTCTTTCTTCATCGTAATAATTAACAAGTAGTGCTATCATAACTTTATGTATTTTGCTGCTGATCTCTTTTGTAAATTTCTCGAAATGATATCGTGGCAGAGGATTGTAGACACCATGTTCATCATTATGTGCTATGCAGTAGGCATTATCAATATATTCAGAAACATAAAATTCGTGTCCCATTTTTTCTTTCATGAAATGAGCGAAAGGTTTCACCACGAAGCGAGGATCTATTTCTACCATTCTTTTTAAATTATCAAATTCTTCTTTCACTTTTCCCAAGGGTGTATGTGGTTGATTTATTAATGTAGCTATTTTTGCTTTTTCACCTATGCTTGCCAAATATACCAATTCAGTATCCCCATAATTCATAAAACTGAGATTAACATTACTTTCAGAATCTAAGCTCATATTTTCTGTTATTTGTGAGATGATGTTATCGGGATTATGATTATTGAATCATTCTATTAACGTCTGCTTTATTCTTTCATGAGTTTCTTTTATTGTGAGGTCACTATTGTTTCTTCTGATATATAGTTCTGGTCATCCAGGGAATAGATGCGGGCCATACGAAATATTATCATTCATATTGTACTTTTTTGTAAGTAAAATTATATATACTATATATATTTTATTTTTTAAGTCAATTACTAGTTTTTCTGCTATAAAAAAAGGAATAGCTGATACACTATCCCAGAGTTTTTTCTTGTTTCTTTTTTGTAGCCTTTACTTTGAGTCTGTCCAAATTGGCTTTGATTACCCGTTTTTTTTTACCAAACCCCTTTTTTTGACTCTGTGTTTTGTCTTCTCCTGCATACATTTCTATGGCTATAGTAATATATACCTGAATTTCTTGGATTTTCTCGTCGATATTCCATAGACACTCATTGTTTTTATATTGCCTGTGTGCTTCTTGTAATAAATATTCGGCGACTCCTAGGTAATAAAAACACCAAGGTAGTCCGATGTTGTTTTTAAATACCTTTGGAATTATCATTTGTTTTGTTTTTTATATTATATATGTATTTTCTATAATAAGTCAATTATTATATATATTTATATAAAAATCCTTCGGAGATTCCCTTTTTGGCATCGATCCAAAAAGGAAACAAAAAACTCTAGCCAGATGCAATACTCTGGATATTTATTTTGTGGATGCATTTACTACCAACTCGTCTCAAACCCCAGGAGTACTCCTGGGTCCCCATTTCGACTCGTTTCATTTTAATCCTTCATCTAGATATCGCTCACTATCTCGTGGCGTGCATCTGGCGTGAGTAATTTTAGAAACATAAAAATCCACAAGGCAGATCTCCATTTAGAAATCGTCTTCCTTTGAAGAGGACAATCTTGAATTCTTTCTTTGTGTTTGGATTTTTACAATACCCAGAATCACTTCCTGTACTGGAAACTATCAATCATCTTCGTGTGCAATAGCCTTCAAAAGTGTCGTGTGCGTGGTAAGTGGTTACTCATTTATATATGATAACAATACCAAAAATAATCATAATGATTATTAGAAGCGTTACTTTCTTTTTGATGAATTTATTCATATATTTTGTATTATTAAAAAATTATAAATTTAATAATTTCCTTTTCCTGGAATAATGTTTCTTACGCCACCTCTAGGATTTTCTATGTCGCCTTTGTATCTTGGAATAAGATGAATATGGAGATGATGAACACTTCTTCATGCCTCTTTACCTTCGTTTATTCCTATATTAAAAGCGTCTGGATTATGTTTTTTTTGAATAATATCTTTTGCTTTTTTGAGTAAATCAAATAATTGAATGACCTCATTGTCATTTAATTCAAAGAATGATTCAATATGTTTTTTAGAAATTACTTCTGCATGACCATTTGATACTGGAAAATCATCTCGTCTTACATAAAATAAATCATTTTCATCTAATACTGTTTTTTTGTTAAATTTTTTTTTATCACAAAAAAAACAATATTCTTTGGATATAGTATCTGGAATAGTGTTCATGATTTTTGTAATATGACTAAAGATTTACAGTCCTATTGTAATTCTTTCTGTTCTGAAACTATACATACTGACATTACCACTGATGCCATATTTTTGTTTGATGAGCGTGAGTGCTGATTTGATGTCGTTGACGCCTTTGGTGTTTGGCAAAATTGCTCAAGATTTTTTGGTTTCATTGTTTACGAGAAAAACTCCGTAGTCTTTTGTTGGCAAAGAAAGTAATTTATTGACGTCGGTTTCTTGGATATATGATTGAATGATATCTATCACAACGGTCTTGGTAAGATGTTCTTGTTTGGCAAGCAAACCGTTGTAGATGAGGTCAGTAAATTGGTTTATATTTTTGTCTGTTTCTACTGCTCCGTGAGAAGCAAGAAGTTTTCCATTAATGTCAAAAAGTGAAAAAAACAGACCCTTCTTTTCCTCTGGTTTACAATACTTGGCGAGTGCTGATTTGATTTGATCAATCATGATGTAATGACGAAACGATTAAACGACGAAACGATGTTGAAATTTTGTACTATAATCCTATAAGTTCTTCACTTTTATTCTAGCAAAATTTCTATGTCTAAACTTGATTTTAAGATACTCAAACAAAAGTGAAATGCAAGAGTTTGACAGATAACGCTCAACGGAATCACCTTGACAACGCCGGTTTTTATGCCTGTGGGAACTAAGGCGACGATAAAGTGAATTGTTTTGGATATGCTCAAAGATCCCAAATATATCTGAGATTTGCCCGAGATTAAACTTATCTTGGCGAATACCTTCCATTTATATTTGCGCCCCGGTGATGAGCTAATACAAGAGGCTTGAGGATTACATACTTTTGAACACTGGGATAAACTTATCCTGACTGATAGTGGTGGTTTCCAGGTGTTTTCCTTATGACTGTGAAAACAAGATGCTTGAAGCTTGATGCATGATGCATGATGAAGTCACGAAGTGAAAATGAAACTGACTGAGGATGGCGTAAAATTTCGTTCTCCTTATGATGGATCCAAACATATGTTTACTCCCGAATGAGTCGTCGATATCCAATGTAATCTGTGATCAGATATTATGATGGTTCTTGATGTTTGTTCACCTTCTGGTGCGGACAAAAAAACTATTGAACAACATATGCAGATGACGCATCGTCGAGCTAAGAGAGCATTCGATCATCTCAAACCAAAATATGATGATGTGCGTGGAGTATTATTTCCTATAGTACAATGATGAACCCATTTGGATCTTAGACAACAGTCGGTAGATTTTCTTTCTGACTATGCGCGAGACGGAATCGCTGTCGGAGGCGTGAGTGTTTGAGAATCTAAGGAGCTTATCCGTGAAGTTGTCTCATTTACTGCTTCTAAATTACCTCAAGACAAACCTAGATATTTGATGGGTGTAGGAACTCCTGAAGATATTACCCATGCTATTGAAGAAGGTTTCGATATGTTTGATTGTGTGTTGCCTACGAGACTAGGTAGGCATGGCCAGGCATTTGCTACGGGTGGAAATGTCAAAATTACCAATGCAAAATATACCAAAGATTTTACTCCACTTACGGATGATTGTGGCTGTTATACGTGTAAAAATTTTACCAAAGCGTATCTCCATCATCTTATAAAAGAAAAAGAGATGCTGTGAGGCATACTTCTTTCATTGCATAATATTATGTATCTTCACAAGATTGTAGAGGATTGGAAAACGGGTATGCTTAGCGAATAAAAAAAAGCGGAGGTGAAATACACCTCGCTCAGATTTTCATTTGTTGTCAACTTTTATTGAGTTTTCCTTCAATGAGTACTACGGCCTCATTGAATGTATTAATTTTCTCCCATTCGTCATCATTTATTGTAATGTCGAATTCTTTTTCAAACTCCATCCCGAGTTCGACTGTATCAAGAGAATCAGCACCTAAATCGTGTGTGAAACTAGCCTCAGGCGTAACTTCATTTTCATCCACACCTAGCTTATCTACAACGATAGCTCTTGCCTTGTTATCAATCCATGCGTGTTCCATAATCTTTTTTTTTGTTTAATTGTTTCATTTATATCTGCATTATTCATTATCTTCTAGGAATATTTCGGCTTCTTCTATGTTTTTTACTCCTGCTAAGTTGTGTTGTCGTTGTTCTGGAACATTATGTTTCTTTATCTTTTCCGTTAGCTGTTCCAATCATGAGCTGTTAAATTTTTTGAATTTTATAATTCATTTTTCCATAAGTGAATAAATATTATCGTCTACTGATATGTCTTTTGCATTTACTCTGATACTATTGATTATTTTTTCTCCTTTATCCTCATATTTACTTCTAAAATTTCCTTCTCCTAAAAACACATCATTTTTTCCTCTATAATCTATATAATATTTTTTTGTTTGGTATTCAATCTCTATTCCAAAATGAACTTTAAATGAGTCTCCTGGGCATTTTAGTTCTTCTGCAATAAACTGTATATTTTCCATTCATGTTCTTTTGAGTCATTCTATAGTTACTAGTACGAAATCAAGACAAGGATTCATATAAAATGTTTTCCCTCTAGATAAAAGCTCTCTTGCAGATAACTTACCAAAATGTTTATCTAAGTACTCATTTTCAAATCTTACTTTTTTCAATAATTTGTGGACATATTGTACTATCTCTTTGAGGACATCAGCAATATTTCTTCCTCATCACGTATTGATTGGTATAAATAAATTTTCTATTTCATCATTTCCTATTTTTCTGATGGTTTGGTTCTGTTCTCTTGTTTTCTCTTCTTCTCATCTCTCTCCTTCTTGATCCTTGTATATAGTTCTCAACATATTTTATTTTGCAAGAGATAAAATACCTATCTTATAAATATTTCTATAGAAAAGTCAACCAAATAAAAAAACCTGACGTATCGTAGGTTTTTTTTATGAAGGTTATAATTTGAAATATATCAGAATTCATTTTCCTAACACAACGAATGGAAGAAATTGGATACATTTTCCTATGATGGCTGCCAATATAAAATATCAAAATTTAAGTCTTTTTTGGAGGAGGGCAACAGTTACTGCGTCGGGGATTGTTGGCATGAATCCTATAATTGCTAAGATAAATAGTGTGCGTTGTCCTTGTTCAGATGCAAGTTGTTTTTTGAAATTGGTCCAAGTCTTGTGACCACTTCTCATATTTTCCATATATGTCTTTATTTTTTTTCATCGATGAGAAAGAAAATCTTTATGATGTACTTTTTCCTGATAGATTTCTATTTTTTTTATGATATATCACTCTATAAATCGTAGCATTATCACTGAACTTGTTGCGAAGATTATGTATATAGCTGAAAGTAATCGTAGATTAACGTTTTGTACAAGCAAGGTACCTCCTATCGCATATGAAGTAGGTGTCAGTATCCACGGAAAATATGGACATATAAGTAACACCAGACAAAGCATCAGAGTTTCTATTATCATTTATATTTCATGAAGTAAACCTAAATGTGCTGTTGATTTTTTTCTTTTTTACTTCAGGGCGTAAGGGGATCGAACCCCTGACAACGGTTCCGAAGACCGCTATGTTAACCACTACACCAACGCCCCATAATAATTACTAATTTTCAATTCCTACTTTCTAAACGAATTTACTTGGTTAGTAATTTTATTGTTCATTCTGTTATTTGTTTCAAAACTTCAGTCTTTCCCTCTTGTGGAATTTCTGTGTTTGTTTTGATAAACTCTATCAAGCTCATTTTCATCTCTTGCGTGAACTCACGTTTAGTGATTTTCTCAAACTTTTCAACAGGTTCGTACCATTGTGCGAAGATTTCGAGTAGTTCATAATCGTTGGTGCTTATCTGATAGACCATTCCATTTTTGTTTATTAGCTTATCTGCTTTTAGAAAAATACCCTTTTGTTGTAATATATGTATTTTTACGTCCAAACTTTCTTCATGTGCAAGATGTTGTCCAGAGAGTGGAATCTGTATTTTGATAGAATTGAGTTCTTTACCCTTTATTTCCCATTTCCCGTATATCAACAATAATCCCAAAAAATATCACAAAATATCATTTTCATTCGTATCGTCTTCTATTCCTGATACTATCATTCATTTTGTTGTTTTTTCTATGGTATATGTTGTTCATAGTTTTTTCAATATGGTGTTTTTTTCTTTTTGTTGAACTTCTCCAAGTCATGGAATAAAATAATATTTTTTTCCTGTTTCTTCATCAAATCATTGAAATAAGCTCATAGCTTTATTTATTCAACTCAATTTCTTATGTATTATTTCTCATGTATTATTTTTCATATATACAACAGCCATATTGTCTCCGAGATTTTTGAGACTGATGATTTTCCACTGTTTTTTGTGTAAGACGATAATTCATTTATCAAAATCAGAAAATGGGTATCCGCTCACATGATAGGTATATTCTTTGGTTTGCGGGATGTTTTCATTGAAGATGGTCAGTAAATTGTTTTTGTCTTTCTCGATTTTCATTTATCTATTTTTTTGTAAAATTTTGTACAGGAGTACTATTTCTATAAAATTGACCATTAGCGCCGTTCATCCATAACTGACGAATGGAAGTGTAAGTCACGTGTTTGGTAATATTTTTATATTTACTCAGATATTTACAAATGCTTGGATAATAATTAACGAAAGAATTCCTATTCCTATCATCTTTTTGTGTTCGTCTTTGACATGGCGGAGATGTGTAAGAAAATAATATGCGATATAGATATAGAGTGCCAACAATATCATATTTCCTACAAAGCCTATCTCTTCTGAAAATGCTGCGAATACGAAATCACTTTGTGCTTCCGGAATAAATCAAAATTTCTGTAATCATTTCCCATATCATTTTCCGAGAAAACCACCACCGCCGATAGCTAGTAATGCTTGTTCGTTTTGCCGTCAAATTTGTTTTGCTTGTGGATCTACGCTTGAACTGATGAAGTAGGTAAATCTTTTTTGAATATAAGCGAATCTAGTACTTACCATACCTGCTATACTTCCCAATACAATACCTGCGATTAATCATCAAAATAAAATCGCAAGAATATGTTTTATCTTTGCTCATGCATATCGACACATTATCAATCCTACGATACCTAGAATCATTACTGTTCCTAGATCGGGAATCAATAAAAAGATAAAAAAGAGGAATGCGTTTATTATGATAAATGAAATAAAAAATTCTTTGGTTTCTATTTTTTCGCGTTTTCTCATCAACCATCATCAGAGAAACAGTACATATCACAACTTAAAAAATTCTGCTGGCTGCATACTTCCAATAAGTGGAAGATTGATCCATCCTCTTGCTCCATTGAGCACAGTTCCTACTCCTGGTATAAACACCAATATTTGGAGTACCATCAAAATGATTGCCATGATGGTAATACTTTTGTTTTTTTGGAAAAACTTTATCGGAATGGCGTATACTACCGCTGCTATAACAAATGCTAATGCTATATTTCTCAATTGTTTGAAAAAATAGAAATAGTTGGAGGGATCAGTATGCCATGTTCCTTTTGCTATCAAAGCTACGGTAAGCGAAAATGATTCATAAATACTTACACTATATATAGAGAGTATTCAAAATATGGTTAGAACGGCTCATGTTATCAGTATTGGCATAAAAACATAATGAATAATTAAAAATGAATAATGTTGTGTTTTGTCTTGATGTAAGCTATTGTATATTACAATAGTTCGTAATTAAATGATTCATACATTATTTATCATTAATCATTAATTTTTAATTTGATATTTTTGTGCTATCTCGTGGTCTTCGGCTGGTATTGTCTTTTATTAACATTAAATCTTGGCTGTTTGAACTGATGTATGCTCCATTAAATATACTTGCGATGAAATTATATTTGTTTTTGAGTGTGGTATCTGTTTTGCCTAGTTGTTTAAAGAAGCTATTGTGATTTATATAGAGATTAAAGCATTCTGCAAAATCTTCAAACGGATCACTCATTCCGTATCCACTACAAAAGTTTTTTTTCTTTGCCGTTGATTTTCTGATGGTTTCTTTGTCTCGTGAAAGTTTATAGAATCATAAGGAAAGATCGTCGATAGCAAATACCGCTTTACCAAATTCAGTGTAGTTTTTGTCCATTTTTGGCGATGATCATTGAATATATCACAAATCAGTGATATGTCCCAATTCATGCGTCGAAAGGTTAATAAATTCTTTTGTGGATTGTACTGATCAGAGATTTAATATGACTGTATCGTGAGTTGCATATCATCTTCTATTTCCATTTCCCTTATTGATGTTTATGGTGCTTATTACATCCTGCATTTGTTGGTTTTCGTTGCTATTGTCATCGATAAATTGTATGATTTTGTTTATGATTTTTGTATATGTATATTTTTCTGTATCATTAAAGTTTCCATTGAACTCTATTTTGTTGCACATATCTAGCGTATTACACACATTTTCTCGATCTGTTCCGTTGCTTGCAGCAAAATGTCCTGTTTGCCCTTGTGTGGTTGTGGTACCACTCCCACCTGTTTCTAAATATATATCTTCTATATTTTGATTCGTTTGTGGTATATTGCTATTTACATAGTCTTTTGTACTTGGAACCAGCTTTTTTCCTATGTTAAAAATATTGAACGCTAAGAATGCGTAAAAAACCCCTACTAAAATGATAAATTTGATGGTTTGTATCCGTTTATCTTTCATATAGTATTCCTTGATTAAAAATGTATGGAAAGTGAAGACATAAAGGAAACCTGGCTTGCTCCTTAGTTTGCAATATTATACCATTTTATGTCGTCTATAATGTATTGTTCACTCGGTCCTCTTGCATTGAAGAGGATAATTTCTTTGAGTGGAACTTTGTTGGCGAAAAGGAACAAAATAAAGTTGTATCATCAGATCATGATTTTATTTTTTGTTTGTTTTGCTTTAAATATATTTTTTCCTATACCACCCGTGATATTCTCTACGAGTAATGTGGCTTGTTTGTTTATATCGTTTTTGCATAAATCTTCAAATATTTTTTTCGATTCATCTTTTTTGGGTGAGAAGATGAAATATGAAATATTTTCGGGTGATTTTTTTATTTCATCGACGATATATGTTACCAGTTTATCTACTATTGGAGGAACTGTTTTTATGCTTTGGGTTTTTGTGGTTTGTTGTAAATCCCCCTTTGTCAAGGGAGTCAATTGTATGTTAGTATTTGAAAGAAACATTACTTTGTTTTTAAATACATCAGTAAATTCTTTCCAGTCCGTAAATTTCTGAGCTTCACCGTAGGTGAAATAGAATTCTCCATTACCGTACATTTTTTTAAACACCTGTATTACACTATCAAATACTTTTTGGATGTGAGCTATATGTTTTTCTATTGTGCTATATTTTTCTTCTGAAAGTATCGATTTGAGTCCCTCTTTCTTTTCCAATACTTGTTTCCACAAAAGATTGCTCTGATAAAAATCTCCGTGTTCTCGGATAGGGTCATGTTGGACCATAGTACTTTCTGTTTTTATAAACAGCTTGGTACTTTCATTAAACAATACTCATATATACACTTGAAAGGTATTTACGAATTCTTGTAATTCATTTGATTCACTGGTGATTCATTGGATTTGATTATCTACTTGTTGTTGATAGACAAATGACTCCAAGATATTCAAAGTATAATACAGATCACAGGGACTAGAAAGAAAAAAGTTGTAGCTTTTGTATCGTTGTTCTGTATCAAAAAAACATATATCATACTCCTTATACGTATCTTCATTGTCTTGCATACTAGTAAATAATCCGTGATGAGTAGTCAAAATGATAGGATATTTGATTTGATTTCTTGTGTCTTTGATATAATAATATATCCTATAATCGGATTGGTTATTTAAATGCAAAACTCCTAATCATCTTCTGAGATGTGAAACATATTTTATGATAAAAAGACATTCATCCTGACTAAATGATCATTTATTCAGAAATTTTTGAAACGCTTCCTGATTTATCATTTGATCTTCTTTTGTGAAGCCAATATTCTTGATTCCCATATCGTTGAGTACAGCTTTGGCAATGTCTAATTTCTGGATGTTTTGAAATGCTAAGATTACGTTTTTATTTGCAGCCAAAGACATAAGAAAATCTTTGATAGGTATATTACCGATATAATATTTTTTCTGGTTTTCTAAATCGTTGGTATCTATTCCTTCAGCTGTTTTGGACATGCTTGTATGTCCTCCCATTATTCTTTCTAATGGAGGAAAATTTATGGTGGTTTGAGGTATTTCTTCATGGTTATCTAATTCTATTATTTCTTTCCAAATTCCCTCTGTCTGGTTGATAATGTGTCTAAGATTTGGATAGGATTTTATAAGTTCATATAAATATTTTACAAAATAGATAAATAATTTGTTGCTATTTTTGGTATCAAAAAATGCATCATGTGATTTTTCTTCTCCGTGATTTTCCTCACTAAATATCGTATTGAATAATTTGTCCGATTTTAAGTTTTCTATCAATACCTCTAATGCATAACTTGGTGCATAATGCACTATTGTTTGCGCAAGTGGCATAGTATCGATAGAGGTATAGTAGGTGAGTGTGGGGAAAAATTTATGCAAAAAATCGAGATCAAATTTGATATTGTGTCAGATAATAATTGAATGTTCTCCAAAAAAATGTGTTATTTCTTCTTCGACCTTTTCTCTTATCGGAGCAGTTTCCAACTCACTGATGGAAAGTCCGGTAATAAATCAGACAATGTGTTTCAATTCATCCGTTTTTTTATTGGGCTTGATGAGTGATTTGTATTCGCCAATAATATTTCCTTGTCCATCAAATTCTATGATCCCTATTTGTATAGGCTCATCTTTTGTGATATCAAGTCCTGTAGTTTCAAAATCTAGTCAGATATATCTGAATTTGTCGTTGAGTAACATATGTTCAACTATTTAAATAAAAATTAAGAATTAATCCCGCCTGTGGCGGATATTAAGGGCTGCGCCTATTAAGAATATATGTATTTTTTTAAATTCTTCATCCTTAATTGTATGTGAATTTATTTTCTGTCAAAATCTGCAGGTATTTCTCCTCGTATTTCTGTTTCTCGTTTACGAATAGGTATAGTAAAATCGTGAGTTTTGATCCGAGTGATTGCTTCTTGTACCTTCGTCAATAGCTCTTTTGTTTCTTTGGTATAGATGAGTGTTGTTTTGATTTTTTTGGACTTCATCCGTGCAATAGCTGTTTCAGAATCTGAGAAGATGCATTCATATTTCGGTACTCTTTTATGTTTTTCTCTTTCTTCTATATATCTGATAGCATCATAAATAGCCAAAAACTCTCCGAGATTATTAGTCCCTGTGCGATAAATAGGAGAATGAAAAATCTCTTTCCATGTATGGAGTTCTACTGCCCTGTATTCCATAGGTCCTGGATTTCCCGTACATGAGGCATCCACACAGAGCGCATTGGTGATAAGAGGGATTTTTACTTTCATAATAAGATAGTGAATTAAACAACTAGTAAATACCGATTTAACAAAAAAAAGCAACCGCTATTGCGACTGCTTATTCTCTTTTCTTTATGTTTTTTTATTTTTCTGCTTCGCCTTTGTGGACAACAATTCTATATCACATTTTGCTGTCTGTCTTTATAGATAATGAATACTTTATCTTGTTTATGGTTATCTCTTTTTTGTCTAGCGTTTCTTTTTGTGGATTAAATACCAATTTCTCTTCCTGATATATATCACCTGTTTTATTGTTTGTTTTGAGTACCATTTCTGTGTTTTGAGATGGATCTTTGAAATATTTATTTCTATTTTCAGCTGTAGGTTTCACCAAATACCATCCTTGAATTATATCTCCTTTTGCTTCTTTTACTGTGCTGATATCTTGTTCTAAGAAGACGCTATATGCTTTGACAAGATTCTCTAATCTCTTTTCTGTTTCTTTGATTGCTTCTTCCCATCCTTTTGATGGTGTCATATCAAAAGTTGTTTTTCCTCATTTTTTAATGACTTCCAAATTCATTGGCATATAATAGAATTTATCTCCTTTCTTGTATTTTACTTTTACCAGATTGTCTTTGTTTGTTTCTTTTTCCTGTATTACCTTCGAAAATACTTCTTGATATGTTTTCTCGTCTATTCATAGAGTTTTCTGATGTTCTGTGATGAAGAAATCATTATATGATCAGAATCCTTCTTCGTTTTCATTTATGAGAGAAAATGTGCTCAGATCTTCGATTTTATCTTTTCCTTCTACTTTTTCTCCTTTGATATTCACGTCAAATGATGTGTACTTATCTCCCATGAATTGATAAGAGTTTTCGTCATCTTTTTTTGCGGATCGATATCCACAGTGACGTTCTCTTTTTAGGTCTCACGCATATTTGTCATATTCTTTGTTGGTACTAATATTCAATACTGGCATTTTGCTCTGCTTCTCATTATTTTTTCCTACGATAGTAAATTCTTTCTGGTTATCATTGATTTTTATATTGTAATAGTCATCGTTTGCTTCCAAAAATATCTTTTGTTGGTCAAGTTGTTCACCGTCAGCATTACATAAGGTAATGTTTTTGTTATTTACTTTACAATATATATATTGCGCTGGATATTCACCATTTGCCTTGATAAGCTGATATGCAAATACACCTTTCCAGTCAGGACCGAGCACCTTATTTGGTGTTTTGTCGACCTCTGTCACGTAATTGAACAAATTTCTGCTTTTTTTCTCTATATCTTCAGATGATATTTTTTTGAGTCCTTCATATACTGCTATTCTACTTTCTCCTATCATCAGTTTGGTTTCTGCTGAAGTATAGAAGTAATTATCCATGTCTTTAGCTTTTTCTGGATCTTGTGTCTTTACAAATTCTGTCCCTGTTTTCTTTCCTATATACGCGTCATCAGGATTTAATATATCTACATTGAGTATTGTACCATTCATGGTTTGTTTGATCAATAGGTTTTTTCCTGATTTTCCCAAAGGCTCTTTGACTCCGATAGGAGTGTTTTCTGCAAGATCAACTTTGTTAGTCTGTTTGTCGAATGTCATCTGTTGATCATTGGTCTTGTACTCTAAAAATTTTCCATGCTGATCAAAATACATAGTTCCTATTTTCGTCCCTTTGAGAAGGGTGAGATTTCCATCTTTTACTTGTCCTACGTTTACGTCTTTGAAATACGTAATTGGATCTGACCATTTGTTGTCTTTGACACTTAATAGGCCGAATTCACAGTTACCAAATCATGCATTCACCTTATCGTATCATTGTACTTGTTCATTTACATTCTTTATTCAGAAGCTATTGGATTCTATCTTGTATGGCTTGGTCCATTCTTTGGCGTTTATTAGTGTTTTCTCTTCTATGTGACGGAAATAGATGTTTGGTATGTTTTTTTGTTGTTGGTTTGCTACTCCTATATCATAGACTATACCATCTATCATCACTATTCCTTTATCTATCTTATTGAATTCATCTGTCCAGCTGAGTTCTGGTTTATTTCCGTATTGTACGCTAGAAGTGTTCTGGTTTGTAGCTGATCCTGGAATATAGGTAATAGGTAATGTTAGGGTCAATGCTTTTTTGCCTGGGATGTCGAAAGTCGTGGTTATATTGTATTTGTCGTTTTTGTATTCTACCGCTGCAGTATTTCAGAATTGATTTTCTATACTTGTGACTTTGGGTGTATCATATTGGAGCATCACTTTTTTACTGTATTCTTCGAATGTCCTATTCTGTTTACTAAGATTGATATATTCATTGAATATCGGTGCTTTGCTTATGTTTCCATTTGCTTCTTCTTGTATCTTGATGATATTATTTATAATAGTTATACTTGGATCTTTTGTTCCTCATAAAGTTCTACCATAATATGTTATCTTTGTTGTTTCATCATCTATCTTGTATGGTTTAATGCAATTTACCTTGTCTTTATCTCATTGAGCTTTCTGTCGTTCTAAAGGGATACTTTGATCTTTACCCTTGTTTATCATATAGTTAGCATCCAAAGAAAGCGTGATATTGTCCATGATAGCTTCGTTTTTCTCATTTGGTTTCAAAATCTTATCGTTGGTGTATTGGACTTTAACATTACTTTCTGTGACATCAGTATCATTTTTCACTTCATATTTTCCTTGATCTCCTGTAGTTGTTTCAGAGAGCTTGCTGTTGATATACTCTTTTGATTTCGCAGCATTGAAGTCTATCGTGATGTCTTTTGTAATCTTACTACGATCCTTACTTATTCTATCTATTTTCACACTTTTTGCTTCTTTGATATCCCATTTGAGTAATCATTTTTTTGCTATCCCTTTTGCTATCTCTATGTTTTCTCCTATATAACTTACGATGATATCAGAGTATCCTTTTATGCTTACCGTATATTTATTTTTGTCTTTGGTGTCTTGTATGACATCACTCACGTCTTGTGCTGTGATTGGTCATGTTTTGAAGGTGAAATGGTCTGCAATATCTTGTCTGAGTTGTAATGTCTCTGCAGATTCTTTGGTTTCTTTCACTATTTGTGTTGTTCTTTCTTTTTCTCAAAAGGTACCTACATTATATCCATTTCCGTCTGGTCCTTTTCCCGTATTTGTTCCATTTCCTCTAGTTTCATCTGATCATCATGTTCCATTGTTGTCTGTTGTGGTTACACTTGGTTTATTTACGATTATATTTGGCTTTTGTTCTGTAGCACTTGTCACTACAGTCATGCTCAAATTCATATTAACAAATCTATCTGTTTCGATATCTCCATTGCTTGTAGATTTTCCTATAATACAATTTTCCCAATCGATTTTCAATTTCAATGTTGGTTCTGGAGTCAGTGTCAGTTTGTCCAATGCTTTGATAAATCCTTCAGCGATTCTTGCTCCGACAAGATAACGATTACCCTTTTGCTCTGTTTTGTCTTTGCTTATATTGTCTATATTTTCCGACTTCTTCAACTCAGCGACTATATCCGTCACTTGTTTTTTGTTGCTGGTATTTGTGAATCTTTCTGCTTCGCTTTCCAATGTTTTTATTTTCTCATCATACATATCTTTTGCTTTTGTTTCATCCATTTTTCTTAAATCTGCACCTGCAGAAACACTTACAGATGCTTCTGTAATATTTTTTCCTGCTTCTATTTTTGTTGTGTTTTCTATCTTGGTAATCGTTTCTGTCTTCATGTCTGAAGATGCTGTAAGATATGTTCCTTCGATATTTGGTTTACCTATCTCTTTGGCTTCCACTTTTTTTGTCGATATGCTCTCATAATATTCTTTTGCCAATGTTTGATAATTAGCTTTTTCTACTTTTCCTTTACTGAGTATTGCTCCAAGTACACATACTTCGTATATGTCTTTATTATCAGTCATTTCTTCATATTTTTTTCCAAAAATATCTGCTAATCCTGCCTTGGTTTTTATAAAAGCATCTACACTCTCTTTGAGTCCCTTTATTCCTTGTATTTCCTTGATGGTTTTTTCGTCTTCAAATCATTTTACCAACACATCAAAATCCTCTTTTGTTGCTATAAGATCAGTAAATGCTGTAAGATCTTTATCGGAAAATAACTCCTTGTTGTTGTCTTTTTCATTAGCTGTCTCTAGTGATTTTTGTAGTTCTATAGGTGCCATGTGAGTAGATTAGAAGTAATAAAATATATTATTTTTTCATATATTTTTTTAAATTACTGAGATCTGATTTAGCTTGTGTTTCGTAAATCACATCCAAAAATGTATGCAAGAGTTGCATAATCTGATCTTCATTTACTACATTCTTTTCTACCAAGACTTTGAGTCCTGCTGCTGCTGCTCGTTTTCATTCGAGTGCTGTGAGCATAGTGAGTAAATACTCTCTATCATTTTTTTTTGTAACCATGATGTGATATCAAAAAACTAAATGGTTGGTCGTGTTACTATTATATTCCTCAAACAAAAAAAAGCCAAAAAATTCTGGCTTTCCTATTATATTCACTTCTCTTTTTTTGTATACTATATATAGTATGTTATTTATTTACTTCTATGCTTATCCTAATCACTCTTGTGCTATTATTTTCTATGCTGCCCATTTGATAAAATAATCCATTGGCAAAAGGTGGATAAAATGGTGCTTGATAATAAACGTCTCCTGTTACCTCAGTTACTTTGATATATTGTGGAAAATAAATAGTCGCCTTGGTTTCCCATCGTTTTCTTACTTTTCCCTGTCCTACTTCGTCATATACTCCTGACTTTAGTCCCAAAATTGCCATCTCTCTATCGGTAATCTGTATTTCATATTTCTTTTCAAATTCACTGATAAGCGTTGGATAATATGTGGGGATACTAAATTTGTAATAGATATTGATAGTATATTTTCCATTTTTTAAATCATGAATATCTATAATATCGCTTTTGCTATCTTTTTGCATCATTCCTTGTTCATCATTGATTTGGATGTGTTTGGTAACAAATCCGTCGATTTTATTATAACTGGTGTTGGTGTCCCAGAAATATATATAATTTGGATCAAATACGTTGGTCAGGTTATGTTTATTGAGTATAGCATTAAATCATGTGGATACGTTTGAGAGATACATCGTGATGTATTGTTTATTGGCTATTTCATCAAACCTATTGATTACATTTTTTACAATATTTGATTTCTGACTATCAAAATATTGTTTGATCTCTTTGATGTACAGTTCTTTTTTATTTCCACGGACTTCCTTCCTAATCAGATCTATAGATGCGTTGAGAAATTGCCATTCTTGTACTTTTTGTTTAAAGTTTGTGAAAAAGGTCTCCAACAAATCTGATCTAATAAAAATAACTCCTTTGATGTTTTGATGTAATAATTTGTTATATAAATCTGGTTGCATGGTTTTTTGGACTTTCCACATTTCAAAAGTTGTATTAAACATCAGTTCATAGAGATCTTTGAGATTTTTTCCGTCGATATCACTAAATCCAAATTTGTTTCCCGCGATAAATCCTATTTTGCGATCTGGTAAAAATGGTGCTGTCCACTCTGGTGCAATGATACGCGTTTGATATGCTATAAAATCTGGATAGTAAGAATCTACTATTTCTAGATTTTTTATATGTCATCAGCTGATAGTGACGAAAGCAAATGATCAAAAGAATCACCCATTGGGTCTCTTTTCGTTGGTGTTTTGTAGAATAATAAGATAATTGAATGATTGATTTTCCCCCAGCAATTGAAACAACTCTTTTTGATATATTTTAAGATCTGAAAATAGATTTATTAGTCCATCATAATTTGAAAATCAGACCTTTTTGAGATAATCTTTATTTTTTTCTATATATTCTCGACAAAAATTGATTTCTTGTCCTTTTGTGATAAAAATATTCTCTCCTTTGGTGTATCCTTTGACTATATCATCCAATGTGATCAAAAAATGCGATAAATTTTTGTCAAATGTCCAAGAATAAAATGCTATCTTTCCAAGATCTTCTTTAAACAGATCAATTTTATTTTTAAATAGCATATTAGTTATATTAGCAAACAAGGTGAAAAAAATGAAACATATCATAATGAGGATCATAAATGTTCCATTTATATGCTTTATATACTTTTTCCAATTCTTTTTTGTCGCTTGTGTGATACTAAAATCTTTCATATTTCGTGGAAGGATAATACTTATGAGACAGTTTTACCTATTTCTTTTTTCGAAACAAGCAAATTTTTCTATTTTTTTGCTTGAAATTCGAAATAAGATTGTTATACAGTCAACCAGATTTGTTTTTTTTGTATTGATAAAATCTTTCCATGTCCTTATGGGCATGTACTTCAATACTGCATTTATGCCAGGGTAGCTCAGTGGTAGAGCAGAGGCCTGAAAAGCCTTGTGTCGGCAG
>CAZTFP010000023.1:0-20085 GCA_964613015.1 uncultured Candidatus Peribacteria bacterium
GCTTCATGAGCCACAATAGCAGTGTCGTTGTCTGATTGTATGTTTGGAATTGTATTGGATACTGAGTTTTCATCAAAGAGCAATGCATCGCATTGGGTATTGTTTGTCGCATGATCTGCTCATTTTGTAATAACGACAAGTCAGCGATACGTATTGATTCATCATTTTCTGGAAATTGATTTTGCTACAATGTTTGATGAGGTATGGCTTCCTATATGAATAGCCTTTGATCACGTATCTTGATGTTGTCACTGTCATGCCACTGCTATTCCAAGCATATCTGTTTTGCTGTAATTTCATTTTAAAATTGAACAAGGATACAGCATCGTCTTGCAAGATCCAAGGTTTCCATTGACCCACTCCATATACCCATGCTCCTCAATCACTGCTCTTTTTGTATTTAAATTATAGGTATTCGTTGATCGATTTTCTACAGATGAATATTTCATCTTAGCGTTTTTTCCTACAAATATTTCTACCAGTCCTGCGTGCAATGATGCTTTATCAAACTTTGGTGCTGAGCATCCTTCGATATAACTTCCTTCAGCATCGTCTTCTATAATAATCATGGTATGTTCAAATTGTCCTCATGCATAGGTGTTCATACGGAAATATGCTTGTAATGGATCAGTCAATTTCACTCATTTTGGTACATAGATAAATGTTCCTCAGCTCCAGACAGCGCCATGTAATGCTGCAAACATATGGTCGTTGGCAGGTACTAATTTCATAAAATATTTTTTCACTAACTCTGGATATTTAATCACAGCTTGTGGCATATCTTCGAAAATAATCCCTTTTTTTGATCGTTTTTCCTGTATTTGATGGTAGACATTGAGTGAATCATATTGTCAACCAGCCCCTGCTAGATATTTCTGTTCCGCTTCCGGTATTCAGAGTCTTTTAAATTTATCTTTGATTTCTACTGGCACATCTTCTCGATTGTTTGCATATCATTCGTGGTTTTTATGTGGCTTAGCATAGTAGACAATATCATCGAGATGTAATCCAGAAAGATCTGCTCATCGTTTCGGTAATTTCATACTTTTGAATATTTTTAGAGATTCCAAACGGTGGTCTAACATTCGCTTTGGTTCTTTTTGTTCAGCAGAAATCTTCCTAACCGTGTCTTCGGTGAGTCCTGTGAGGTATAGTTCATATGTAATATTGTCTGCTGATTCAAGTGTCGATTTGAGTGACATATTTTCATAGATAATTAAAATCATGACTGTAATTCTATCATTTTATAATATACTCATTTTTTCTTGATGAGTTCTTGATGTGTTCCACTTTCAACTATTTTTCCTCCCTTATTTAATACGTGGATAATGTCTGCTTGCTTTACTGTTTGTAATCTATGTGCTACTACAATAACCGTTCTTCCTTTAAAGAGATTGTTAAATGCTTTGGCTATATTTTCTTCTGAAAAACTATCTAGTGAGCTTGTCGGTTCGTCCAGAAACACGATTTTTGGATTTTTAAGAAAGAGTTTTGCTATGGCGAGTCTTTGCTTTTGTCCTCAACTTAATCTTACTCATTTTTCTCCTATCTGTGTTTCTAAACCTTCATTGAAGGTATATATGAATTCGCATTTTGCTGATTTAATCGCACTATCTATTTGTTTTTTTGTCGGTTTCTTTTTGGTCCCGTATAAAAGATTGTCTATTACACTACCATCAAATACATTTGGTTCTTGTGTTAAATATCAAATATTTTCATAATATGATTTGAGTGCTACTTCAGACAGTTTTTGTCCATCAATGATTATATATCCTGAATCTGGATGTACGTATCATGAAATCAATTTAAGTAAGGTTGTTTTTCCCGACCCACTTGCTCCTACAAATGCAGTTTTTTTACCTCATATAATTTTTAGATTAAAATTTTTAAAAATATTTTTATTTCCGTAGGAAAAACTTGATTTTTCTAAATGAATATCTCATGATTTGTATTTAAATGTTTTTCAATCTTCATATCCTTGTAATTTTGGCATTTCGTCCAATGTATCTCGTATCTTGTGTACATAGGTAATCTGATCATAATAATTAAGCATCATATCATTTGCTTCAAATAGTACTCAGGTAATTTGATTCATTAACATTCGTATCAATGTAAATTCTGCGAAGGAAGAATGTCATGCAAATATCTGTATACCAAACCAGAATATTAATCAGAATTTTGTTATATCTAATAGTGCTCTAGGTATATCACTTGCTAGTATATATCATATACTTTCTTTTCTATCCAAAACGATGATACGAGAAAAAATATCTCAAATCCGAGCTAATTCTTTTGTTATTTTGCTGTTTTGTAAAATTTCAAACTTAGACATAATCATCCTGACTAAAGACCTATCATATTGGATAGATAATTCTCTTCTGTCTCTTCTTATCTTGCGTAAGCGTCAATTACCAAATCGTGCAAAAATGATCATGATGACAAAAATTACTATTACTATCAGAAGCGTTTTTCGTCCTGAGCTTATTGTAATGATAAAAAATATCATAACAACGTTTGCAAACATTCTTGCACCTCATCACAATAATGTGTCATTTACTATACTTCTTCGAGACTCTATTCCCCTCTGTATAATACTATTTGATTGCCCTGTTCATAATCATTCAATTTTATTGTTATCAGATTTTAAATATTTACCTACATAATGACTATAGAGATTTTGAGCGAATAATCTTACCGTTACTTTTCTCGATGTTCTTATAAAATAGTTGGTTATATAACTGAATATGGTAAGTCACAGAAATATAAAAAGATATGTTTTGAAAAATAGATAATCTTTCATCTCTATTCATTTTATAGCTTTACTTACCAATAATGCTAGGACTGGCCATAGTATTCCAAACCATGCAGATGTCAAAATAAAGAAAAAATAATGTACTGGTAGGCGTTTTATCGGTGATAATAATCTTCTCAATGTTTTCATTATTTATTTTCTATATCGATAAATCCTTCTTTCTTAATAACTTCAATTAATTCCTGATTTCCTTCTTTGATAATTTTCCCTTCTTGTAAGATATAGATATGATCTACGGGAATATATTTTAAAATATCGAAAATATGTGTGATTATGATAAAAGTATTGTTTTCGTGATTGAGTTTAGCTATCATTTTACCAACAGATTTGAATGCATCCACATCCAAACCGCTATCTATCTCATCCAAAAAAACATATGTCGGTTCAAGTAATTTTACCTGTAATATTTCTATCTTTCTTCTTTCTCCACCACTAAATCCCACGTTCAGATCTCTTCGAAGAAATTCCATAGAGATTTCTAATTCTTTCATCAATGGTTCTATTATCTTCTTGAAACTCAGGAATGATGTTGTTGATTCGCTTTTTGCGTCATAGATAGATTTCAAAAATTCAAAAAGCTTGATACCCTTGATTTCTGGAATATGTTGAAATGCTACAAAAATACCCAATTTTGCTCTTTCGTGTGGACTTATTTTTGTAATGGATATGTTGTCTACTATAATGTCTCAATTGCTTATTATGTATTTAGGATGACCCATAATGGTCATAGCGAGTGATGATTTACCTGATCCATTTTTTCCTATAACACAATAATTTTTTCCTATCTCAAACTTCATAGATAGATTATCTACTATTATTTTATCTTCTATATTTACTGATAGATTTTTTATCGTTAACATGGTGTGTAGTTAGTAATGAATAAAATTATTTATGAAGATTTATAAAGTCACCTGAGTTGCCATAAAATTGATTAAACATATTGTTGATGTACTGTGCTGGATCATAATTACCTTTCCCTCTGATGTTGAGTATCGTATTGATTCGTCATTCGTTCGTTGCTTTGATTTCTTGTAATGCCTGTTTTTCATCTTTATTGAAAAAATCTTTGTAGTTTACTTTGTTTGTTGCTCTTTGTTGTTCTTGATTTTCTGTTGTATTGTCTTGTAGTTTTTGGAGTAATTCTTGGACAGAGCTTTCTATATTTTGATTTATCTGTGCATCATTTTTTGCTTGGTTACAAAGTTGTTTTATACTAGTACTATCATTGCTTTTAAGTGCTTCTACTGTATTACTATGTTGTGATTGATATTCTTCTAGTGCTTGTTTCCCTTGTATTGTAGAAGGAATAATATTCTCGTAAGGAGTCTGAATGCAAATTTTGGGATCATTTATTTTATCAGAAAAATCCGCTGTATATTTTGTTGCGTCTTTTTGTATCCGTAATCATAATTCTCCTACTTGTTGTCTACTTGTTTTTACAATATATATTAATCTTTCGTAACATGCTGTATCTAAACTTTTTGCTCATTGATTAATATATGATTCTTCTTGATCTAGTGTGTTGTTAATCTTCTTTATCGTGGAAATAATATCTTCGATATTCATGATGATAGTTTGTCCTATACCATAACATGTTTTTATATCCACAACAGTGGATAGTGAATTTATAGTCTTTTTATTATCTAGAATTGCATTAGTTATTGCTGGAGCTGTTGATAACTTTTGGGCAATGTCAAAATTTTGTTGTGCTTGGGCTATCAAAATCTGAGCGTTTTCTAGTCCTGAAATATTACTTTGTAAAGCATTCTTGTAAGCTAATAGTGTTTGAATAGTTCCACGATTGTAATAATCATTACTTTGGTTTCCGCTAATAAGCTGTAATGCTTTTTCATACTCTTGTTTTTTAACTGCTTCATTGGCTTGTATTGTGTTTTCTATGTTTATTATTTTTTGTTCCAAAAGAGTATTGCTCTGTATTACCATATTTCCTGATAATCAATCATAGAGTTTTGATTCGTTGAATGCTTTAATGATAAATATACAAGAAAAAAACGATCATATACATGCTATGAGTATAAAAACATAATTATATTTTTTGTGGGTATGTTTTATTTCCATATACAAAAATATTTTAGGATAATATTCCTATTTTTTAGTTTACCTATTCACTCAAAAATTTCAATAAGTAATCATCCTTATAGAAACACTATCGAAAGGAAATACTCCCCTCTATATTTAAAATTTGTATTGTTGGAGAAGCTGATCAATTTGATTAAGGTCTGGTAAAATATTATCTCTAAATATTTCAAAATTTTTGGCTAATATTTCTTGTTTGGCAAAAAGCACATCATACTTCTTTTGGAGTAATCCCAGATAAAATACTAATTTTTCTGCTATACTTGCTTTTGCATTGTATTGGATTCTGTTTTCTGTTGCACAGTTTTCGTAGGTTATAGATTCTGCAAGTGATGCTTCCATAATTTTTTGATCATATCTATCTATAGCATCAAAATATGCTTTATCACTAATATTTTTTTCTGTTAAACATGATTGCATATCTCATTTGAGTACTACCATTTCTTGGTTCATATAGGTAGAAATACTGTCTCATTTTTGTAAATTTTGTTCACAATCATTGAGATATTTAGTCAATGCTTCTTCTTTGTTTGTTGCTATATTTAAAACCTCAATAATATCTGTTTTTGTGAGCTCTTCTAGTTTTTGTATAGTTGTCAGTATTTCTCCTTCATAATTAGTTACTTTAGTATCTTTTCCTGCTATAGTGATATGTAACTGTACCATATCATAACTTATTTCATTCATTACCAATCAATATCCTGTACTATTATTTGTTTCAAAAATTACATCGCCTAATCCTACTGATTGTTGTTGTATTCATTGTGCTTCTGAATGGTTTTGGAATAATAGTATACTGAATAATATACATACTATGACTATACTTTTTTTCATTCGTATCCAGAAAATATAAAACTATTTGATAACATTTACAAGATCAGCCATAGGCAAGAAAATCGATCCTACAATGATTCATATAATAACCGCAATCATTGCCATTAGTAGTGGTTCGATTAAACTCATGAGAATATCTATCTTGGTTTGTAACATATCACGATAAAAGTCGGCCATTTTTTTAAGTACTTCAGTAATGTTTCCTGTATCTTCTCCTACATGAATAATCTGTACTAAAATCGGATCAAACAATGACGATCATTCCATTGATTCTGCAAATGTAAATCCTGCATTGAGATTTTCTTTGATTTCTAATACTTTTTTTCTATAGAAAAAGTTGGTAAATATATTTGCTATAAGTTTCAATGAAAGTATTGGACTCACTCAAGCACTGTATAGTTGACTTAATAATTTAGAAAATCTATACATATAATATGTTTTCACGACTCATGCAACAGCTGGCATAGTTACCATTATTTTGTCAATAAATATTTTGAATGCTAAGATATATTTATATGAAAATCTATATAGCGCTATTGTTCATATAGCAATCATAAGTATAAGATATCGTGTTCTTTGTAGAAATACTGATGCTCACATCATAAATTTTGTTAAACTTGGTAGGCTTTCTTGGTTGGGAAACATCGTTACTATAGTTGGGATAACATATATCAATAGAATCGTTACTGCTATAAAAGCAAATACGATAAGTACAATCGGATAGGTCATCGCTTTTTTTATTTTTCCATTTATTCTTTGGGAATTTTCAAGTTCTATGGCGATTTCGTCCAATATTTCTGGAAGATTTCCCATAGCTTCCGCTGATTCTATTAATGCAACCTCTTCTTCTTGGAAAAAATAACTATGATTTCCCATAGCTTGTGAAAGTGTATATCCTTGTGTTAGTTGATCAATTAAATCTTGAATAATCATAATTAGTCCCTTATTTGTCTCAGATCTTCTTATAGAAAATAATGCATCTCTGAGTCATAATCATGATCTTTGAGCTAATGCTAATAATCTAAAAAAATTGGTCTTTTGTTTAAGCTTAGGTGCAAAAAACTTTTTGATGATTAACTTTTCAAAGAATCATAATCTATTATTTTCCATATTTTTCTCTATTGCTAAATGGTATATCATTTCTTAATAATTTATTTGTCAAATTTTGCTTTAACATATCTATATACTTCATCAAGTGTTGTCATTCCTTTGATAATTTTAAAAACACCATCTCTTTCTAGATTGATCATTCCCTTCTGAAGTGCTACGCTTTCTACTTCAAATGATGATTTTCCTTCCAAAAGAAGATTTTTTATTTCATCAGTATAATCCATCATTTCAAAAAGACCAACTCTACCTTTGTATCCACTTCATCCACATAGATGACATTTTTCTCCTGTTATGGGATCTTTTCCAGTTCCTGTAGATATCATTGCATTATTTATAAAATCATCTCGTTGTTGTTGAGTTATTCCTCTGCTAAGAATCTCTTTCTTAAGTGTATCTTTATCAAAATTTCTGAAACTTTCCTTTGCAAATTTGTATTTAGGATTGTCCTTTGCTGAGATTTGAATTTTACAATTAGTACATACTTTCCTTGTTAGTCTTTCTGCCATTACGAGATTGAATGTACCTACTAGCATATATGGTTTTGCTCATAGATTATATACTCTTGTGATTGTCTCTGATGATGAATTTGTATGTACAGTAGAGAATACCAAATGTCCTGTCATCGCTGATTCCATTGCCATATCTAGCGTTTCTCTATCACGAATTTCTCCTACCATCATAATGTCAGGATCTTGTCTAAGTCATCATCTGAGTCCATTAGCAAAACTAAATCCTATATCTGCTCTAATCTGTGCTTGATTGAGTCCTGCCATTTTGTTTTCTACTGGATCTTCATAGGTTATGATATTTACTTCTGTTGTGTTTACATAATCTAGACATGCATACAGTGTTGTTGTTTTACCTGAACCTGTAGGTCCTGTCATTAGTATAATTCCGTTTGGATATTTTAAATGTCTAAAAATAATATCTTTATTACTTCCTTCTATACCGAGTGTTTCCAATGGTGGAATCTTTATTGATTTATCTACGATACGCATTACAAGACATTCTCACCATACACTTGGAAGAGTATTTGCACGAAGATCTATTTCTTTATTTGTTAAGGTAACACTTGATACTCTAGCATCTTGTGGTACTCTTTTTTCATCTGGTCTCATTTGTCCAGATTCTATTTTGAATTTTGAAATGATACTCTCATGGAGGTTCTTAGGATATTGAACAAGCTCTTCAAGAATTCAATCGATTCTGATTCTGATTCTACAATAACTTTCTAATGGTTCAATATGGATATCTGATGCACCTACTTCAACCGCAACGGTCAAAAGATTATCAAAAATCTTCACAACATCTGATTGGAGAACTGCTTCGTCTAGTTTGGCTTTGTAATCAATATCGATCATCGTTTTTTAGTATTATGTGCTAAATGTCACTATACACTAATTATACCTACAAATGCTAAAAAATGCAAATTTCTTGGCATATATTCATAGATAAAAAGCATCCCAATATTTATATTTATTCTATATTTTCTTGGCTTATTTGTATATTGTATTGACTTATTTTTATTGATATATTTAATTATATATAACCGAGTTGTTTTTTATTTGTTTTTTTTTAGACTTTACTTACTTTTATTTGTTATTTCGTTTTATGAATCCCACGCTTTGATTGATTATTGTTTGAATAGTTATATGACTACTTGTTGGTTATTTGGTTGCAAAACTCTATTTTATGGGTAAGCTCAAAAAACAGAGAAGTAACGCGGTGAGTAGATCTCGTAATGTTGTTCTTGGGTATGTTCATGAAAAAATAGCTCCATTGTTGCCAAATTTTCCTTATTCATACAAAGATTTGGTGTTTTTGGGAAAATGAGTCGATTATCTTGTTCTCGATGGTCTCTCGAAAGGTGTTCTGAATAAAATAGTTTTTTTGGAAATCAAAAGTTGAACTTCTCAACTTAATAAAAATGAACAAATGGTTAGAGATTGTATTGTCCAAAAACGTCTTATTTATGAGGTATGGAGAAATGAATCATAATATAGTAAGGTTGTAGTTCTTGCGCGATAAACTACTCTTCTTAGGGTGATATTTCAATGGTAGAATGCTGGCCTCCGAAGCTAGCGATGTAGGTTCGATTCCTCCTCACCCTGTTTAATTACTTTTCTATTATGAGTAAAAATTTTGCTATCATATTTGCGTATCTCAAAGAGCTTTTCCCTAATCCACAAACTGAGCTTCACTACTCTACTCCTTTTCAGTTTGTTGTAGCTGTAATGTTGTCTGCTCAAGCGACTGATGTCCAAGTAAATAAAGTTACTGATAAAATATTTCCAAAAATATATACACCTGAAGATCTTTTGATGCTTTGATTTACATCATTTGAACGTAGTATCAATTCCGTTAATTATTATCATTCTAAGGCAAAACACATTTTTGCTACAGCAAAAATAATTCAGAATTTAGAATTCAAAATGCAGAATGAAAAAATAAAAACATACAAGAATTGAATACCTGATACGCTTGAAGAACTGATGAAACTTCCATGAGTAGGCATTAAAACTGCAAAATTAATTGCTCATGTTCTATATGATAAACCATTTATTGCTGTAGATACCCATATTCATAGGGTAAGTAATAGACTGGGACTTGTGAAAACTACAGCTCCAGAGAAAACTTCAGAACTTCTTGAAAAACGTATACCAGATGACTACAAAGACTTGGCACATCACGCTCTAGTATTGTTTGGGCGTTATTACTGTACTGCTAGAAATCCTAAGTGTGAAACGTGTAAATTACAACATATTTGTTTATACTATAGGAATTTAAAACATCCCTATAGATAAGATCGACGTTAAAATTCTTACAGAATTTTCGGCCTCTCATTTATATTATAAAAAAAACAATGTTTAAAATCGTAGAACCTCAGTGGTGAGTTACTTTATTAAAATCGTTATTTTCTTGGATGCAAGCTAGTGTTTTCTGGTCATACCGAATTCCTATTTTGGCTGATATATTTGTATTTACCTATCCTGTGTATTTACTTGCTTTATATGTTTACGGTATAGCTAAGAAAAAAATCTATTATAAAATAGGTGCACTATATATTACTGCTGGAGTCGCAGTAACTTTTGTCATAAATATAGGTATTCAATTTTTTGTAGATAAGATAAGACCCAATGTTGTTTTGGGATTGATTGATTTGAAACATGAAACTATTCTCAATAAATTTATGCCAACTAGTAGTTTCCCTTCTGATCATGCTGCAATAACTATGAGTATTGCTATGATGTCATTGTTTCGAGGAATAAAAAATAAAGATAAAAAATTCCTCCGATTTGGAGGAATCTTGATTATATTTTCATTGATTACGTGATTTGCGAGAGTGACTTCTGGAGTACATCGGCCAACAGATATTATTGCTGGAAGTGTGTTGTGAGTCATTATACCATTACTTCTTATGTGGACACCTATTTATAAGTTTTGAACATCAATAGCTGAGAGTATAGCGAAAATTATTTAGGCTTTTTTTATTGGTGTTTCTTCCCGTGTAACTGTTAATTTTCCCTTCTCGTCAGTTGCTAAAGTGATAGATCATTCTTTTGCTATGTTGTTCACATCAGTAGAATTTTTTGTTACCGTTATAGTTGTTTTTGTATCTGTAGCTTCTTTTAATGCAAAATTTTGTTTTGTGAGATCTATAGTTTTATCTGTATTTGAAGTTAATGCTTTTGCGGCTGTAAGATCTAGTTTATCTGTTTTAAAATTTTCATCAGTATTTTTCTTATCATTTTGTTTTAATGACATATATGTAAACATATTTTTGAATTCTGAAGTGTTGTCTTTTATGAGAGATTTAAATGTGGTTTGATTTGTTTCTGAAATGAGTCTTTTATAATCACTCGTGAATAAGTTAGATATTTTTCCTATTTGTGTCTGATATGTATTTTTATCATCCAATGTATATGTTGCTCATTCGAAATTAGTTTTAGCGGTTTTTGTTCATTCTTTGTTTAGTTCTGTTCTAATTGTCTTTCGTGTGTCAGCTATTTTTATTTCTGGCGTTTTTTCAGTAACTTCTTCTATTTTATCTCATTTTTTTATTACTATTCTTGTGTCTTTTCATTTTTCTGCATATGTAAGTATGTTATTAATCGTCTTTTGTTCAATATTTATTTCTACTGTACCACGAATTATTTGTAGCTTTTTAGGCGACTTAGCTACGTCTACCACTTCATGAATAGCTTTTTTATTTCATTCATTATTAAGTTTTCATTCTTTATCAAAATATTTATCTTTACCAATTAATGTTAATGTTTCTTTTGGTGTTTCTGGTGTTTGTGTGGCTTTTTCACCGTTTGGGGTTTGTGTGTTTGTCGTCTTACCGTTATGTAACTCATTTTCTGTCATTATATAAGAAAGGTCTTTATTTGAGAAAAGTGATGCAGTCAAATATCTGGCAATATCTTTTTGAGTTGATATCAAATATTTAGATGCTTCTTCTGTTTCTCCCAATTTTAAGCCCTGTTCGTTAAATCATGTTCCTACATTTTTTTCTTTTCTTTCGATTTGTATCTCTTGGTTTGCTGCTGCAATCCTTCATCGAGTATTCTCGGTTGCTAATATGCTTCCCATTACTGATTGAAACATACTTTTATCTTTGATTGTTGTTATCGTTTGTTTTTTTGTCGTTGTATCTGTGTCTATATTTAGTATGTCATTGATGTTTATCTCTTTTTTGTTGTCTTTATTGTAGGCATTTACTCAGTTCTGAAATACAGATACATTTATATATTTAACATTATCGGTTATTTTCGTTATATATGTATCATAACTATCGTTTTTATCTTTGAATCCTTTCTGTAGCTCTTTACTACTAGGAAGTTTATTTGTTCGTAAACTAACTTCTGCAAAATCTGTTTCAATGATAGTATTTATTCATTTTATTTGATCTTCAGATAAATTATATTCTTTTTTGTATATGTTATTTATTTTATCTTTTGCTCATGGAAACATATTCATCAATGATCATTTACCGAAGCCAAACATTTTCAATATGCTAAATAACATTGGTCCAAAAGCGTCAATAAGACTATCTAATCATTTAGAAAGTGTTTCTGTTGGAGATAATTTATCTTTATTTTCTATAGCATTTTTTAGATTTCCAATTTGAAGTAATAATGCTTTTTTTTCTGGTTCTGCCATTGCATTTATCATTGTGTTTACCTCTGGTCTTAGTATGTTATTTTTTGGATCTGAGAAAAATAATTTATTATAATTAGCTGTCCTTGTGTCTTTATCTACTCCAAGAATATTTAGATTGTCTGTCGTGAGATAAGTTATTGCTGTTGGTAGTAGTGTTGAATGATTTACAATATAATTTGTAAGTACGTTAGCATACCCATTTTTTAGGCCATTTATATCTTCATAGTGGTCTGTTGTTTCTGTTCCCTTGTTTGTATATGCGAGTATTGCATCTACAATATTTTTAAAATTTGTTGTTTTTATAAATTCATCAGGTTTGGTGTTTATATATTTTTCTAAAGCTCTATAATTTCCTTTCCCATCGAATTGTACTAATGGATTAGGTAGAGATAAATTTACTTGAGTTATATCAAATTTTTCTGATTTTTTGGTTTGCATATGATCTTGTGATCAGAAGATAATATCTTTTGATACTGTTTTATCTGCTTCAACTTTTCAGTCTTTGTTTTTTTCTCCTTTTATGATGCTATCGAATCTAATTATTCTTGTTCACTCAGGATATATTGGATTGTCTTTGTTAGCTGTTTGTATTGATATATTATTTATTCTTTGATCATTAGCATAATTTTTTATGAGACTCACAAAATTTGTTACTTTATTTTGTTGTTCTATATTTGTTGTGTTTGTATATGTTTCTATTTTTTCTCAAGTTATTTTTGCTATTTCATCAAATGTTGCGTTAAAGCTTTTTTCATTGTTTGCTGTTTCAAATAAGCTTTTTGCTGTTTCTGTTGTCCGATTTTTATTGAGTGTTTCTGTTGTTCTTGTTGTATTTTCTTCTGTTGCTTTTTTATCTATTGCTACTACTCTTTTGTCTATCGTCGCTATGATTAGATCCATTGCTCATACTTTTTTTTTCTCATCTAATGGGTCTTGTATCTGTATATTCATCTTTGGATTTTGAGCTATACCTTTGAGATGTAATAAATGATCTTTATCATCTATCTTGTCAATTTGTTTAAGATCAATGAAATCTTGTGTTTCTGCTAATATTTTTGTGATCTCTGGACTTATAATTTTTAATGTTTTCATATCATCTCCAAATGCCTTCATTGCATCGCTATAGGCTTGAATTTTTTTTTCATCAATTGTTATGAAATTTCTTGCTATATTATTTCCAATTTCCGTTAGTACTGCTGTTGCGTTTTTGCTAAATGCTTCTGATCTTTTTTCTATTTTTCATTTTTCTTCTTGTTTTTTTGCTTCATTCATTGTTTTTATAAAATTTTCTCATTTCGTTTGAATGGTTTCGTCTAATCATTTGAAAGTTTTCTTATCTACTTTGAGATCTATATCTCATTTTGGTCCCTCTACTGTCATTAAAATGAATTTGAAATAAATAAAAACTAAATTTCTTTAATCATCTGATTAAGCTTATCTATAGACTTTTCGTCGCGAGTATGTTGCTCTCGTTCTATCTTTTTGAGTTGTTCTAAGACATTTTTTGATTTTTGAAGTTTTTCTTTTGTTTCATTATCTTCGATTTCTTCTATGGTTTTTGATAACATACTTACTAAATTGTCTATGCTAATATCATCTAACGCATCACCATCTACGAGAATTTTTAATCCTCTAGCCAATGGCCAGTATCCTATCAATGCATCTAGAACCTTGAATATATAGTCTTTCTTACTCATGAGTAAACGACTAAACGATAAAACGATTTCACCTATCTTAATACTACTCAAAATTGCTTATAAATACAAAAAAATTCCGCTTTAACGGGATTAGCGTGTTGACATATTTATTTTTTATTTTACAATCAGTATTTTTCTTGCTACTTGTTGTCATTCTCTGCTATACAATTCAGAGATACTTTGTATTTTTATTCCTATTTTTGTTGCATATTTCGTTATTACTTGTTCTATGCCGTTATCTTGTCAAAGATACCATGGAATAGTGAAAACGGCTATTGCTCAAAGTTCTTTGATTCTGTCTAGAAAACTTTTATACAGATCAACAACCCGTTCTTGGAATTTTTGAATATCTTGATCTGAAGTGGATTTTTTAACGATTGGTCATAGTCGTCATTCAGTAACTACCAACACGTCTTTACCATCTAGCTGATTTCCCAATTTCTCTGTAATATTGTGGTTAAAAATAGTAAACTCTTTTTCTGGAGCACAAAGTTTGTTTGTTTTCCGCCAAACTGCATTTTTTTCTGCATAATTAATTTTAATATCTGATCCCATGAAGTCATATCCCATATAATTTGCCAACATTCCTGTTGTTCATGATCAGACAAACGGATCGTAGATACAGAGTTTTTCAGTATCAAGAGTTGATTCATGGATGAAATGAGTCAGTCAAATATTTATCATAATATGTGCTAATTTTGCTGGCATCATGCCCATCTCCATACTGCGTCCTGGTTTGCCAAAATCTATTGCTTCATATAATTCAATATTTTGATACTGCTCTACTATTCCGTACAAGCCATTTTCTAAATTTATAATTTCTTTTCCTTTTGTTTTGATTTCCTTATCGGTGTGAAAAATATCTACTAGCTTGTATCTTCTAATTCATACCGTTCTCTTGAGATGTTTCCCGTTCGCTTCATTTTGAATTCATATAATCTTCACGTCTGCTAATAGTTCTTGCAATTCCTTCTCTTTGACTACCGTTCCCATTTTAATGATTCCTCAAAGTTGTGGTAATAATTCTGCATATTTTGTATCAAAAATAACTATCCCCTTTTTTGGGTAGCTTATTTCTTTTGCTTGAACCAATGCTAGTTCAATCATACTTATTTCTGGATTTTTTCACAAGACTGCAAAATACATTCAAAATACCTAATAATTTAAAACCAATACCTTATAGTGCTAGATTTGTCTTACTATGGACTATAGTAAAAATCTGTTTAAAAACAAAAGAAAAAAATCTGACTGAGTTGGCCAGATTTCTTTTTCTTTTTATCTTGTCTCTATATTCGAAGTATTAAGCTGTCTGAAGCATTTTTTTGAGTTCAATGTCGGCGTTAATTTTTTCTAATTTAATTAAAGCTTTTTCTATTTCTTCAATACTTCATTCAGTTTTTAATCTTCTGATTTTTTCTTCGATATTTTTTTTGTTCTGAAGTAATGTATTTTCTGATTCTTCAGGCGCAAGTGTTGCTTCAGCACTCACAATACGAACATTTTTTCCATCGACGAATACCATTCCCTTTGATGTGCTTATATACATTTCATTTCCTACTTGCATATTATTTTTCATGGGCCATAATTTAATAATACCTGGTTTAACTGAGGTTACCATAGGAGGATGGCCGTCCATAACTTTTAGATTACCATTCTCTGTAGGAATTGATATTTTTTCAATTTCTCCTTGATAAATGACGTTTGCTGGGGTTGAAATTTTTAATTTCATCGCTTTTTATTATGGTATAAAGCTACAATAATTATATTCCTCTATGTCTAAAATACAAAAATTCTGGCTTCAAAATAGTATATTTGCTTGACAAATTCATTAAAATAATTTTTCTGGGTCTTAATTTAACTTATTTTCTTATTAAGTGATCTTCTAATAAACGCTGGAGTCTCTGTATCTTCTTCTGGACTTACTTCTTCTGTTCTTACTTCTTGAATTGGATCTTTTTTTATTCCTCTCATAATGAAATTTTCTGATTCTCTTCTTGTTGGTGCAGTTGGCCTTCCCAAAATATCTCTTTTTGGTTGCTTAAGAATATCCTCCTTGCTTTGTTCTTCAAATCCTGTAGCAATTATGGTTACTTTAACTTCATCATCCATGCTTTCATCCAGTGTCATTCACCAAAAGAAGTTTACATCTGGATCAATAATTTCTTCTACTACTGCTGCAGCTTCTCTTACTTCTGCTGGTGTCAAATCGTGACCTCATGATACTGCAAAAATAATATTTTTTGCTCCGTCTAAGTTTTCTTCTAATAATGGATTCTCGATAGCTTTTCTTGCAGCTTCTACTGCTCTCTTTTCTCCTGCTCCGTATCCAATTCCAAGTAATGCATTTCCAGAATCAGTCATTACTGCTTTTACATCTGCAAAATCGATATTTATGTCTCCTGGTTTGATAATCAAATCAGAGATTCCTTGTACTCCAAGGTAAAGGATTTTGTCTATCATAGTAAATGCCTGTTTAAATGTTGTTTTCTTGTCTATTACATTGAAGATTTTGTCGTTAGGAATGACAATAAGTGTGTCTACTGCTTCTTTGATTTTTTTGAGTCCTTCTTCAGCATTCATTCCTCTTTTGTTTCCTTCGAAACTAAATGGTTTCGTGATTATACCAACGGTAAGAATTCCCATTCCTCTTGCGATGTTTGCAATGACAGGAGCAGCACCAGTACCCGTTCATCCTCCCATTCCGCAAGTAATAAACACCATATCTGTATCTTGAAGCATAGCTTTGATTTCTGGTTCACTTTCTTCAGCAGCTTTTCTTCCTATTTCAGGATTAGCTCCTGCACCCAACCCTTTTGTAAGATTGAGACCTATATTGATTTTCTTTTCAGCTAAGTTTGTTGCAAGATCTTGTGCATCAGTATTGATAGCTACAAATCATACTCCGTCTAGTCATTCAGAGATCATTCTATTTAGTGCTTTGTTTCCACAGCCACCTATTCCCAACACTTTAATCTTAGCTCCTGGGATAAATTCTGGATTAATTTCGTGAATTACCATTTTTTAATGAATTTAGAATCTAAAATGTATACTGCAGAATTAAGATTTTTTCTGAATTCTGAACTTTGTATGATGAATTTATTTAGAAGAGATCTTTGAAAAAAGTTCATATTTTTCCAACGAAATCGAGGTTGAATTTTAATCACAATCATTTTCTTCCTTCTGTATATTTGTTTGACCATACATATGTCCCTAATACATTGATGAATTGAATGTTTGATGATATATCACCGAGATTGAGAATATTATCTTTACCATAAAATGTAGCTAATTTGAACACATCTTTTGCTAAAAGATCAAGATTTGGCATTCTTGCACCTCATCAGATCAATAATACTCATCAAGCTAATCTACCATCTCTTTCAAGATCTTTTAGATGATTGTTTATTTTCATAAATATTTCTTCGTATCTTGCATTTATGACATCTGAGAGAAATAAACTATCTATTGCACTGTCGTCTGATGCTCTTTCTTTTTGTACAATTGCTGATCAATGACTCCTTTTTATTTCTTCCGCTTCTTTGATGTCTACTTGCATTCCTATGGAGATATCTTTGGTTACATCTTCACTTCCCATAGCAAGTGTCCCGTATCCTAATGGATATCCATCTTCATAGATAACGTAACTTGTTTGATTTTTTCCTATATCGATAAGAATTGTTCCTAAGTCTTTGTGGTCATAATCCAAAGCTACTTCACTAGCAGCTATAATATTTGGGACAATGTCGACAATATTTAATCCTACCTTTTCAAAGGCATCGATAATGCCATTATAAATGTTTTTGGGCATCATAAAGACGTCTGCAATCAGTTCTAGTTTTTTTCCTTTCATTCAAATAGGATCTTTTTCTCTTTTGGTTTCATCAATAAGAAAATGTACAGGCACAATTTTGATAGTTTCAAAATTACTTTTTGTAGAAATTTCTGCAATAACTCTAGAAAGATGATCTATATCTTCTGGACCTATTTCATCGGTCATTATCCTTTTTTGTTCGATTATTCTATTTACGATCATTTCGGGATGTGATATTCCCACAAATACTTCTTCTATAAAATCTCCTCCAAGTTTTTTTATAAATGACTCTGTAATTTTGTTTATGGTGTTTACAAAATTTTCCGCATCGAGAATTTTTCATTTACGCATTCCTTGAGTAGGCTCCATTTGTTTGGCTAAAATGATCTCTTTTCCATCATCATTAGCAAAAACTACTCACTTAATGACATCATTTCCGATATCGAAGACTGCCTTGATGTCTTTCATACTCGTTTTTGTGTTAGTTAAATAAAAGAAAGGTATTAATTTGCTTACTAAGGATGTAGCAATACATAGATAAAAAACAAACCGATTTTAATTGATTATGATATACGATGGTTATCAGTAATTTTTTTAGTAAAAACACTATTGCTAACATATGGTTATCATATGAAATCTTAGGTCATATCTCGGAAATTTTATGTAAAAAAATACACTAGTTTCTGCTAGTGTACCTTCTACTTGTTCATATTTCGGATTATATTGTCTATCTATTTATTCATCTTTTTTTTGTACATTATATAGAGTAGATGAATTTTTTTCCTTATATCCATATGAAATTTTAGCATATTGTCATTCACTATAACACCCCAACCCTTCTCTTTCAACTGTTTTGTCTTATAGATAACTATAGGTAATCGAATGAGTTTAATTATGTATTCACAACCTTTTCCAATAATTCCTCCGAAGAGAAATTCAGTTGTTTTTTTGAATCTACTCTTACCTGATCCTGGTGTGAGTCAAATATTGATACAATGTCTTCCTGGAAAGTTTGGTAATGCACTTTCAAGCCACGTATTGCTTTTATAGATATTTTCTGGTATTTCTTGGTATAAGGGTACTAAATGTGCAAGCCAGTAGATAAAATAGATATCGTTTTGTGGTAACATAATATTGTAGAGGTTTTGATGGGTGTGTGTCACATAAAAACTCATACAAAATTTTTTCTTTTTTCCTCGTATTACTCCTCTCTTGAGCCCAAAGAGAAAAAATAAGATAGTACTCCATAATCTTGCACGCCAAAGTGCTCATTTTTTGGTTACGATAAGGATATCTATGTCAGAATCTGCTTGTAAGGCATTGAAGGTAATAGAATTACACAGGTATATTGACTGAATAAACGGTACTGACCTATATAATCGGCTGAATTTGTTGATATATTTCAAAAAATCGTCTATATAGGGGTTTTTTTTGTCCCAGCTGTACTTTTGTTCATCTGGAGGAAATTCTTGACCTCTCAGAATGTCTTCTTGCTTCTTCCATCATTTTTTTTCAAAAAGGAAATAGCTAGAATGATGAGGAACATCATAATTCATGATTTTGTAGAAAATGAGATGTTGTTGATCATCTAGAGTGTTTGTTAGTGAGTGCTCGTAATTATTCGTCATATACTCTATATATAGTAAAGTATCAGGAGTATATATAATACATCAATAAATTCTATGTATTTTTATTTATTTCCATTCTAAAAATAATTTTGACATTGGTTTGATAATATCTTCAATGTCTTCATATTCAATAATCCTATCACTTACTCCTCTTACGGTATCTTTACTTTGTGTTCATTTTTTTGTGATTACTACTATTTTTTTGTTCATAGCGTAAGCCATCCCTAGTTCTATCATACGACCGTGTGTTGGTCCATCATAATCGATTAATAATACATCACATTTTTCAATTTTTTCTTTTGCCCTTTTCATCATTTCATATTCATCAACAAATATTTTTTCATCACGAACAAAACAATAGTCCTCAAAGCCAGATTTTCTTATTATTGAACATAGGTATTCAATCTCATCTTTATTTTCTCAATCTCTAAATGGAGCTGTAATATATATTTTCATATACCCATGATTATGCGAATAAAAATCTAATTATACAATTATTTCCCTAACTGTATTATTTACTATGTGTTATTATACTTTAAATATAAAATTATTCCTGCTTCGGAACCATAATGGAGAATGCATATCTATAGGAGTAATTCCACTTCATTGTAAAATATCACGCCATTTTTGAGATAGCTCTTCTTTCGTTAATTTTTTTGATTCATCTTCTGTTATTACTCATAATTTTACAGAGCACTTCGTTACGTGAGTATCTGGAGCGATATCAATGTATTCAGAATTTTCTAGTATACTACCTCAGTATTCTTGGAGTATAAAAGACCGATAATTGAATATCTTTGGCCCAGAAAGGTAGGGAAATCCTTGTTTATAGTCTTTCTGAATTATTTTTTTAAGTTTTAAAAAATCATTATCTATATATTCTAAGAGATTTTTAATCGATCATCGGTTTGTAGCTATAGTTGTTGCAATTGT
>CAZTFP010000024.1:0-4641 GCA_964613015.1 uncultured Candidatus Peribacteria bacterium
TGTATATAATTATATTCACGGACTTCTTAGTTGATCTCAGTGAGCAACCTGAGCACAATGACTACAATGACCGCAAGGAAATACCTGAGCAACCTGAGCACAGGGAATACCATGAGTATGATCATGAACAGCATGAGCAACATGACCAGCAGGACCACAAGGAAATACTTGAGTACAATGATTAGCATGAGCAACATGACCAGCAGGACCACAAGGAGATACAGGGGCAATGGGAGAAACATGACTTTTAAAACAATGAGTTTTATGAGATACTCCTTACTATGACTGACACGGTTGGATAACAATGGATTCAAATATCTTTAATACGGGATGAAATGTAGGTATAGGGACGACAGGTCCACTTGGAAAATTATCAGTGTATAACGGTGGAACAATTGATCTATTTCCTAATGCACATAATGCTTTTATAGATATAAGTAGCGAATCAATAAGTGATCCTAGCCATGTAACCCCACAAGGATTGAGAATCGGTAATGGGAGTTTGGGTTGATTTGTATGATGATTACTATGGAATTATAACGGAATGTTAGTGCTTTCGGCAAGAGTATGATCAACACCTTCAGCAGATCTAGTAGTATCTACTGGATGAAATATAGGTATCGGGACGACAAATCCAGTAGCACCACTTCATGTTATCGGAAGAGGTAAATTTACCAATAGTGTACAAGTAGGTAGTCCTGAAACCAACCGATGTAGTACACCGGCTGATAAAGGGAAAATAGTCTATACCTCTATATGTTATAATACCTCAAGTAGTGTGTCAGTATTTTTATGATGTATGGGAAGTTGAGCATCATGAGTAATTGGTAAAGTGCTTATGACATGAAACGATCTTATATCTAATTTAAATTGTTTGAATGTTAATCCAAATGATGGTCTCGGTAATGTTCAGCTTAGCATTTAATGAGTAAATATATTAGATATACAAAAAAATCTTATCTTATCGGTAAGGTTTTTTTAAAAATAGTACAGTATACGTATATTTTAGTGTTCCAGTTTTTCCATCTTTTTTATGAGTGACAAAAGATGCTCTTTGGCTTGGGGATTGAGTTGTGTCTTGGCTAATATTTCTCTAGCTTTTTTACTATTTTCGAGAATGCTCTGTTTGCCAAATGCTATTGCTCCACTCTCTTCAAACATAGTTTGTAAGATTTTTATCTGACCAATATCAAGTGATTTTCCCATCGATGACGTCAAGAGCTCCTGATGTGCGGGCGTTCATTTTTCAAAAATATAATTGGTGAAGTAGGTCTGTTGTCCTTCTTGGATGTCACTAAATGCAGACTTGGTTTTGTCTCCTCCTATGATATCGAGATAATCGTCTCTCATTTGAAATGCAAGTCCCATATATTGTCAGAGTTCTATAATGAGTTCTTGTTGTTGTTTAGATGCATTAGCAAGAATAGCTCAGGTGAGCATAGGTCTCACAAAAGTATAAGAAGCAGTTTTATACATATTTTTTTTATCAATCAAGGAAAGTGATGCTGGTCCAGAAATCATCATATCAACGTCGATCATTTGTCAGAGAATCACTTCTTCAATCATGCTATGCACATTTTTTCTTGCTTCCCAAAGTAAGTCTTCAGGAAAATCGTGTTGCTGGTATCGAAGTTCATAGACTCGAGAAAGCAAAAGATCTCCGAGAAGAATGGATTGTCATTCAGCGATATGGTGAGCATTTGGTCTGCCTTTAAGTAGAGTCTGGATATATGAATGTACCGTAAGTGCATTATGTCTTTTGTCTGCCTGATCGATAATATCATCGTGGATAAGCGCCATAGAGTGGAGTAGTTCAAAAATAATCCCAAAATTTAATATAGCTTTTTCGTTTTCACCTCCAAATCATGTGTACGTAACTCGTAGTCCATATGGCCTGATTCTTTTGCCACCAGAAAAAATAAAGGTGGAAATATAATCGATAAAAGTATTTATTTTTTTATCATCAATAAGTTTGTGTGCTTGTTCTATTTTACCGTGGACATAAGTCTGTAATACACCATCAAACGTGGTTTTAAAGGAAGATAAATCCATACTTTGAAACTAGTAATAAACTAAAAACTAAAAGTGCCATGCCTACGGCAGATAAAAAAAACGAATGAATTGTCTCTTTATGTGCTATTGCAATGTACAATAGTTCATAATCTGACAAATCATACACTATTCACTATTATCTATTCACTGAAATTGTTAGTTTTTTAGTCCTATATTGCAATTCAATTCCATATGAGCCAATATTTGACAATACAAATAAAATAGTTATAATATAAAGTGTTTATATTCAAAAAAATTACCTATGGGAAAAATAAAAGCTGCCCTAGATACTGGTGCATTAAGAATAGGAAATACTATAGCGACTCCTTTGAGACGATGAGGAGAACTTATTAATGAGGCGGTATTCAATGTCCTGAAACAGGCAAAAAGTTCAGTAAAAAATACTGCTGAAGTAGGAAAGCAAACCGTAGATGCTTTAGCAGACAATTTTCTCAATTTTTCCAAAGTAGAAGGAAAACGATATCAGAGACTAGTAAAATGATGAATAAATTTGGCTTCTGCAGTGACACGAAGACCAGCTATGATAGCTAGTGCAAGCGTACTCAGTGCACTCAATCAGTGAATATGGAAACCATTTACAAAACTTGCGCCCGGTAAATTGTTTAAAGGGCTCGCAAATGCTACGAGAATTTTCAGTAAAAAGAAAGGGTTTGATTTCGCACAATACGATACCCATGAGACAAAATGAGATACTCGAATAAATCAAATAAAGGAAAAGCGCATTGGGTTTTTTGGTGTCTGATGATCAGCACCAGTAGCTGAAGCTAAAAAATCAGAAGAAGCTAAAAAAGTTGAAGCACCCAAAGTAGAAGATAAAAAACCCATAGAACCAAAAAAAGAAGAACCAAAAAAAGAAGAACCAAAAAAAGAAGAACCAAAAAAAGAAGAAATTAAAAAAGTTGAGGAACCCAAAAAAATAGACGAAACATCTGATAAGAAGAAAGATTCACCTGCTTCGAAACCTTCAGATACTCCTCCAAAAACTATTGATGAGATCAAAAAGAATGATGCAGCAAAATCAGAAAAAAAAGAAAAGGATGAACAAAATCAAAAATTTCCCAAATGGGAAACTCTAGATGATAAGTTCAAAAAAGAATATAGAATGCAATATCTTACTATGATCAAAAATAAGCCAACCAAGGAATGAATTGTTGCTCGAGGAAAGGAAGCAAAAATGTGAGATACCCCAGAAGAAATTTTGAAAAATTTTAAAGAAAAAGATCCTACATTTGTATGATATGTAGAAAGTGAGATTCTCAATAAAGCAGCATAATAAAAAAAACAAATAAAAAATTGAGATTACTCTCAACTTTTCAATGCTCAATAGTATTATACTAGTTCCTTATATTTTTTGATATACATATCTAATTGTTCAACTTCATCGTCGTCAGCTCTTTTGTTTCGATGAATTTTTTCGCATTTTTTGCAGTGGAAACATATTTTAAGTTGTCAATTTCTGATTTCATATATCATGGGATACATGATTCAGTCGCAGGTGGTTGCTCTATCTCCAGGTATTTCCCCATCTACATGTAAAGAAACAAAACAATGTGGACAATGATTTCTACAGGTTTTGGCTGCCTGAGAAATTTGTTTTCCACAACTGATACAGGTAAATGATTCATTTATTTTTTTCATAAAACACAATAGTTCATAATAAGACAAAACATTTCATTGTTAGTTAATTTTTGACCACCTGGGCCGTAGAAGGCAAGTTGTTCTCCTAAAAACTTAGAAGTGGGTAGCTCCATTACGGAATACACCGTAACTTTGTGGCTCCCATGAGATAGATAGGAAGTAATATTCCTCACCCTACGTACGCGCCCTGTAGTCAGGAATTAGCCTAATGGTATCTAGTAATTTTTCAAGTAAAAATTCGATTCAGGCGATAACTTTTGTTATGCAAACATAGAAATGAATGGTCTCGATATTGATTGATAAAGATATATATATATATAAATAAAAAAAAACATGTATACTAAAAGATATATCATGTTTTTATAGAGAGCACTATACTACATTAGAATTCAGGAATTTCTTCTTCTGCGGCTTTTTTAGCATCTTCTCTTGCTTGGATTCTTTCAGGATTTTCATTTGCAAAATCTACTTTTACTGCTCTGCCCATAATTTCTTGTCCGTCCATAGCTTTTTGTGCTTTGGCAGCGTCTTCAGGATTGACGAATTCTACGAATCCAAATCCTCTACTTTTGTTTGTCTCTTGATCGAGTTTTACTCTAGCAAAAGCGACTTCTCCAAATTTTGAGAATTCTTCTCTAAGCTCTTTTCCTCTCAATTTCCAGTTCAATCCACCAACAAACAATTTTGTTGTACTAACGATAGTGTTTTCTTCTCACATCTCTCCAAAAAAAACAAAATAAAACATTAAAAATGTATAATTTTTCTCACAAATTACAAATGATTTTTTGGTAGACTATATCACATAATGATTCAAAATCCTTATTCCAAAAAAATACATGGAATTTATTTATATTTCGAGTGCCATTCCTATAATGTTATGGAATGTCTAAGAAAATTATATCGATAGGTATAAATTTATCGTTAAAAAAA
>CAZTFP010000024.1:4741-18436 GCA_964613015.1 uncultured Candidatus Peribacteria bacterium
TAACGAAAAATTTGTTTACAAATTTGCATGTATAGATGTATAATAGTAGTTTCTTTCTTTAGAAAAAATAACGAAAAATTTGTTTACAAATTTGCATGTATAGATGTATAATAGTAGTTTCTTCCTTTAGAAAAAATATACATGGAAATTTGCAAAAATAACAAAACTAAATATAATTGAGATGCAATGAAAACTCGAATATTTTTCAAAGAGAATATATAACTACTATAATGACTACATAAAAACATATACGGCATATATTTCATTCTTTACTTACCTTACTTTTATAGAGAACATGACCGATCCTATACAAACAAGCAATCCACAACAGCAATGATATACTGATGATATATTGGCATGAGAAGATATATTTGCAGCAATTCCTCAAGCCAAAAGACTAGAGGAATCTACTTCTCCTGAAAATATAGTAGAAGATACATATAAATTTGAGCCTATACCAGAAACTTTAGAACAAATAGTTCCCACGGTTGTTCCGCTAACAGTAACTATCCCAAAGAAGGAAGAACAGGTAGTCCCAACAGTACAAGCACCAATTCCGTCAATACCAATTTCACCAAATCAAGTACCCACAGTTCAATCACCAGCACCAGTTGCTTCGCAAGTTTCTAGTTCTACTGCTATTCCAGCTCCACAAGTCCAACAAACTCCTATACAAAAAATAAATATTCCAGAAGAAGTTGCTCACGTTGTTTTTCAATCAGAGCCAGAAGAACCAGTCCAATTACCCATAGAAGAACCAGAAGAAGAAATATCATTAGCTACAAAATTACAAACGGATGTACAAAAAAAGTTTGGTGAATTATTTTTTACTACCAAGAAAATTTATGAACTCAAAAATAAAACAGGAATCACTGAAGAGACATTCGACATCCTCTGAGCAAATAACGATAAGGTAGTTATCTCTTATAAGTTCTTGCTTGATGAAACCAACGATCCTATGATTTTTATTACCAAAATAGAACAAGATCAAGAGACAGAAGAAGAGACCGTCAATGAATTGAGATTTACTTTCAACGAAGAGACATTGTCTTTGGAAGTAGTAATAAATGATATTTTGCTTTTTGATGAAATACAAGATTTCACCCAGGATCAAAAGAAAAAATTACAGGTAATAGATAAACTCAACAAGTTCACCTTTTTGACTTCAGAAGAACTCAGAAAAATAGAAAAAGAAATCAAAGAAAAAGAAGAAGCAGAAAGAGAAAGAAGAAAATTACAAGAAATATTTAGAAACTTTTAAATATTACTATTTTAAAAAACTAGGGACATATATGTGTCCCTTTTTTTTCGCATAAAAAAAGCTCCAAATAATGGAGCTTCAATATAATGATTTTCTTTATGTATTATTTATTTCACTTGCAGTGAATCTGCAATGCAAAGCTAATGGTTCTCCCATTGCTCAGGGTGTAATTCTGGTGAATAAGGGAGTAGTCTGTAATCTTAAGTGTATCCTTTTCAAAAACAACTTTCTTTCCTAGTTTGGCTTCAATTTTATTAGTTGTTTTTTTGATTTCTTTTCTTGCGCTAGTCAGGAAATGATCCAAAGAAATAGCAGCAAATATAAGGAAAATAATAAAAATAATGAATATTTGTTTCATACTGTTTTTATTTAGGTGTTGTGTTTATAAAATATACTATATATAAATAAAAATCAATATATAATTATTTTCACTATTTATGATAGTAGTCATATAAGTTCATCAGAGAGCCCATGATTAGCTATATATGCATTACTTGCTTCTCTCATATTAGTGAGTTCTTCGCCAAACCATTCGGGCACGACAAATTTTTTCGCATCTCTTTTGCTGGCAAATTCCACTTCAGCAGTTTTTAATCCCTGCAAATTTTTGTATATATCAAGCTCTATTGTAAGTCAATCGTATGGGATTTCATAACGAGTTTTTTCGATAAAATGATTTTCTACTTGGAACCATAATTGATCAAATTCTTCTTTGCTAATATCTACTTCTATCTCTTCTCTGACAAGTCCATGTCATTTTTTTCTTGTGACCTTGTATGCATCTCAGATATGTCTGACTCTGATACTTTTACCAGTTGTTGGGTCATTGAGAAATCACTGAATAATCTCTTTATGAGGAAAAGTATCAATATTCATGGGTAGTGTTTTTATCAAAAATTTCCTTTCAATTTCAGCTGCCATGATGACGGTATTCAATAATTAAAAACAAAAAACATATACTGATTTTTTTACCTACAATCACTTCCTTAGACGATTAATTTTGGATTTTGAATTTTTGACTATCTGTATACAATTTTTTATGTCTCTTGTATCAAAGCAAATAGTGGATTTTTAAAGTAAATGAGATGAAGAAAAGTATCCATCCAAGTGTAGCAAAGATGGAAATATTTCTATATATTCTTTGTTGATTAGTCATTCCAGGTGCGAGAGTCTTTTCTGGTGCTACTGTCGATGTATCTAGTGTGGTGAGATTACATCAGACTTTTTGGATGATAGATTTAAGGTCTTTCTGTGAGAGGATATCGGCTGTGGTATATACGTTTCACAATAAGGTACATTCATGTGATGATGCTGTTATCTTATCTGCCTCCTGTACTATTTGTCTAAACATCATTGGTGTAGTATCTTTATTAAACACTATTCCAGTAGCCGTTTGGAAACTATAGGTACTTTGTGCTTTATTTGCTCATCCGTAGGACTGTTTATCAGTAACCGAAATTTTGAGATCAATACCTGTATTTATAGGAATCCATTTGCCGGGATAGAAGGTCAGATAATTTCCATTTCGTTTGAGGTTGTCAGATCCATAAAAGTATTGTTCCCCATTAAAACGAACTATGACACTATTTTTATCGACTCATTTGCCAATATCTTTGATATCAAAGACAAAATATTGGTCCAAAGCTATCTTTTGTTGGGTATCTTTTGGATAAACAAGATTTATACTTGGAGGTACGACATCAGGTTCACACTCTGGGACTTGAGAAAAATTGAGCGTAAACATATCTGTCAGTGGATATTTTTTACTTGCAGTAACAGCTTCAGATCAGGTTCATAAAACAATATTTTCTTTACCTGCTATAGTACTTTTAAAATAGAGTTGGAAAAATGATGTTGCATCAGAAGATGCACTAAATACGGGGTTCTGTACTTCCAGAACTATTCTATTGTATTCTATTTTTGAATTTGTTACACTATTATTTGTGGTGGGTACCACACGAAGGATTTCTATAGTGTCAGGATTGTAATAGAGTACTAGAGTAATTTTGGTAATTTTCTGTCCTTGTGGAGAAACTAAAATATCGGCAGAGTTGGTACATCCTGCATGAAGTTTATCCGTAGGTTGAAATCTTGCATCAGAATATAAAGGTTGAAAAGTAACTTTTGCTCCCAGTGCACATCAAAACATTCCGATTGTTGCGATGATACATCGTTTTACTATGTTTTTTGTTTTTGCCATTATATATATAAATGGAGTAAAAATCGTAAAATGAAACCGATAAAAAACTCCTTATTTGATATGTACAAAAAGAGAATTTTATAGTATCTACGGATACAGTATACAAATGGAACAAAAAATATCAAATGGAAATAGAGTAGAAAATAATTGCTTTTGTATCTTGATTAGGTATATTTCCAGACGAAATTTATTTTTTGCTTATATATGTCTGTAGAATCTCAAAACAATAATTTTCTTAAAATTCCCCAAGCGACAGATAGCTTGGACACCTATAAACAGTACGCCAAAGATAACATACTGTCTGTATTCCAATTGGATGATTTTTTGAAGCAGATACCATTGGAGTGATTTTTGGAAAACACTGATCACGGGGCAGAGCATACGTATAACGTGTATAAGAAGACATTGAAAATAGCTCAGAGCGTAGAACAAGAAACCGGTATTTCCGTAGATAAGACATTGCTCTATATTATGAGCGGTATGCATGATAGCGGAAGATTTCGTCTGCCTATCACAAAAGATACGGACACGGAAAAACAACAGGAAGCGAAGCAACAGAAAAGGAAAAAAGCAGAAAGAGAACATGCTCGTTATGGTGTAGCTCAGATCAAATTATGAGTCAACAAACTCAAAGATAAAAATATTATTTTATCACAGGATGACCAACAAAAAATTGAAGACTATATTTTGAATCACGATTTTTTCAATGCAAGATTGGATGGGGAAACCTACCATGAACCCAAGAGTATAGAAGGACAGATTACGAGATTGTCAGATAGGATAAGTGTTCCCATTGAAGACGAGATTAAAAGATATTGGGAAACTGGCAAAAGACTTGGTACGAAATATTTCAAAAAAGATATCACCTGGAAAGAGAGAGCTGATTTTAATTTTGCAAATATGGGGGAATATATCAAGACAGGAAAGTTTGATGAATTCACTTTTTTCTTGTCATTGCTGGCACAGACGAAATCTGACTTTTCACATCATGTTCTAGCAAACATATATCAACAATGGGCAACAAACAAACAAAAAGGAATTGATTGTATCTTGCAGATTGCACACGATGAGTGATATAGTTATGAAGAAATTCAACGAATGAAGATTCTTATAAATAAATATATGACACATTTCAATATTCATTTTTAATTTTTTTTAGACTACGCAAGATGAAAATAGTGTTTTGTGGTGCTCACGGAGTGGGTAAAAGTACCCTGACAGATATGTTATCTCAAAAATTATGATTGCCGGTATTACACGATATTGTGGTAGATGCACACAAGCTTGGATTCATAATAAATGAAAATACACCTATGGAGACTCAGATGTGGCTTACCGGTAAACAGCTGGAACAAGAAAAAATTCATAAGGAATTTATCGGAGACAAATGTATTTTTGATTATTATGTCTATGCAAAAGCATTGGATATGGATAGCGAACTAACCAATGTCATCAAAAAAATCGCTCTCCAGACTCACGCATATGATCATGTATTTTTCATTAAACCAGAATTTCCTATCGTAGATGATGGCTTGAGAAGTACAAATCAAGAATTCCAGGATGCAGTGCATCATGTCTACCAAAATTTTCTCCAAGAACACAATATTCCTCATACCCATATCACCGGTTCGCCAGAAGAGAGAATGGAGCAAATCTACAAGCAACTAGAAATAGTATAGACAAGGATAGAAATAATTCATTGATTTTCTGATTATTTTTCATACCTTAATCTGTGAATATCATCATTTTATTTCTTCTTTCGCACATGACTACCGACCTCAAAAAATTTGAAGAAAAACGCAAAACTAGTATAGCAAATACTATAGGAAATAGTTTATGGTTATGAGTAGAAGAGCTTTCACGTACCGTGAGTGGCACCAAAAAACCTAGTAAAAAATGAGAAAGTCTTGCAAGAAATCAAATCTCTAGAGAACTCGATACCTACGAAACAGCTAGGATTAATAAGCATAAGAAAATTACATAACAAAGAGATATGGAAACAATAATACATCAAATATTTCAATTTTACAATTTACTTAAACATATATACATTTTATACGTTATCACAAAGTATGGATATTCAAAGCACGATAGAAAATATATTAGCGCATGAAGTTCATTTTCATTTTTCCAAAAGTTCAGGGCCTGGTGGACAAAATGTAAACAAGAGAGAAACCAAAGCGGAATTATATTTTAATATCCACGATTCAAATAATCTGACATTTGAAGAGAAGCAAAGGCTTATTGATCTCGCAGGACATATGGTGCATCATGAGGAGTGAATACTTATCATGACTTGCAAAGAAGAGCGTTATCAAAACGCCAACAAAGAAAAAGTTATCCATCATTTCAGACAATTATTAAACGAAGCATTGCCAGAACCCAAAGAAAGAATCTCTACACAGATGCCAGAATCTGAGCGTGAGGCACGTATTTTAGACAAAAAGTTTACGAGCAAGATAAAAGAGTCTAGAAAGAAAATAAGATGAGAAGAATAGTTGAATAATGAAGAATGTAGGGAATCGGTCAGTAGATCGATTTTTTTATAATAAGACAAATACTACCAAAAACACAAATAGAAAAATTACTATATTGACTTAGGGAATAAAATATATATATCACAAACTAGTTTTACTTTATAAAGATCTATGGATTTATTGGAGAGATCACAATGTCATGAGCCACAAAAAGATATACGCTCTAAAGCAGATATCAATCGTCTTTATAACGAACATTTTCATAATATTCATAAAGAGGATTGAGTACATCCATCTTCCTTCGTTGATGATGATATGTTTCAGATTTTTTATCCAAAAACTTCTGGCCCTCTAAGTAGCATAAAGAAAAAATTTATATTATCGATCTTTGATGCTTTCATTCAGGTTGTTCCTTATAACAAGGAAAAATACGATATGATTATGTGCCAAATTATAGGTAATACCAAAAATAATTTTGTGGCGAGCGATCATGGAACTTTTGCAAATCTTGCTATCATAGCGAGAGAGCTGTATAAGTATGCCGATATTTCTGGTCAGGAAGAAAAAAAGGATAATATATATACATTCCTTGCTCCCTCTCTGACTACTCAAAAACTATGATATATGTTAAGTCCAATTTCTCATTTTATCAAAACATTCACCATCAATCCAAGATCGCAAATAGAGGGATTGAAATATGAAATTCAACAAGCAAGGAATGCATTCAAAGATGAAGTGAATCTTCATGCAGAAAGAGAGTGAAATACATTTACTTTAGCACCAGGAGGAACAAGAGATGTACTCAAGCGAGGAAGTAATTGAGAAGTAGAAAAAATCTATATGGAAAAAAATCTAAACATCAAAGTGACCAACAAATTTCTTCGTTCATTTATAGAACAAGGTGATACACTTATTCTGGAAGGGATGAATGAAACAGCGATAAAAAGACCTGATAAGACGGATCCCAAAAACCATACACGAACAAAAGGAAAGGCATATGTAGATATAGAAATGCTTTCTAATCAAGAAGCATTAGATGTGATCAATGACAATACAACCCTTGAACGTATAGCTATGCTTACCAAAGATAAATATGGGAATCAAATAGGACAAGTAGTAAGTAGTGAAGAGATGAAAGAGATTAAACATCAAATGCAAATCAATCCCATAAGAATAGAAATATATCCAAAACAGGATTTCGATGACGATATTATGAAAATGACTACGAGAGGATTGTTTACGCTATTCAAAAACGTTCTCTAGATATATATTATTACAATACTATCATTATTTTCGCCTTGATAACTATTGTCAACTTGCTACTATATTTTTTAGCCAAAAGCTTCAAACTCAATACCTAAAGATTTTTTTGGAATTATTTCATTATTTCGTCGTTCAATTCTCCATCTTTCAACGTTGTCCCATTTAGTTACTTAGTCATTTCATTATGATCTGAATGTACAAACAATATTTCGCTGAAGAACTGGCAAAACATATAGATCTTTCTGTATGAGATACTTTATCGTTGATAGAGATTCCACCAGAAAATATTTCTGGCGATTTAGCATTTCCCTGCTTTCAACTCGCTAAGCAGGCAAAACAATCTCCAAACATTCTAGCAAAGCAATTCGCAGAAAAATTCAGTTCAGAATATTTTATAAAATTCGAAGCTGTCGGGTGATACCTAAATGCGCACATAAATAAAAATGATTTTATTACAATTTTTTTTACTCCTCAATCCTCCAACTCTCAACACTCAACCACAACAAAAGTCTTGATAGAATATATGTCTGCCAACCCAAACAAACCGCTGCATATCGGCCAAGCGAGAAATGTCTGTGTCGGTGATAGTATAAGAAGAATATATGAGTATCTCTGATATACGCCTACTACCTGTGATTATGGTGATGATAGTGGCGTGAATATTGGATATAATATTGTCGGACATCTGTATTACGATATACCCGTGACGACTGAAAAAAAGTTTGATCATTACTGCGGAGAGATTTATGAGAAGATGAGAGGATTGTCTGAAGATCCTATTTTTAAACAAAGATTAACGGAAACATTATTGAAAATAGAAGAATCTACTGATCCCAAAATAAATGCACTTCATCAGAAATACACCCAAGATTGTACGCGTCAACAAATGGTAAGCTGTCGAAGAATGGGCGCATATTTCGACCTTGTTGTCTGGGAAACCCATATCTTACATTTGAAATTTTTTGCTGAAGCAATGGATATTCTCAAAACAAAATGATTCGTAAAATTCGCTGACGAGGGTGATGCAAAATGATGTCGAATATTAGATCTTTCCTCACTTCCCGAATATGCAAAAGAAGAAAAACAATATCAGATTATGATTAAGTCCGATGGTCTAGCTACCTATGTTGCCAAAGACATTGCCCTTGCAATGTGGAAACTTTGATATATGACCAAGGACTTTTGATACGAGCAATCACGAGAAGATCCAAGAGGTGTAAAGATGTATACAACAAGTACCGATACGAGTAAATGAACTACCCATGGATTTGGACACTACGATGAAGCAGTGACGGTTATTGATTATAGACAAATTCCGCCTCAGACTATTGTAGCTTCAGCACTAAAATTACTCTGACATATACAATGAGAAAAAAAATATTTACCCCTTGGATATGGAATTGTTTTTCTTACTCCACATACCTTGCTCAATATGAAATTCAATCTCAGTGAAGAAGAGAAATTGGAAAAGAGATTACCGTTTGCGAGTAGGAAGTGATGGACCGTAACTATAGATGATATGTTGGATATGCTCCATACCAAAGCATACCATGAGACCAAAGAAAGAAATCCTGAAAGAGATGAAGACCGGTTGCATAATGTGGCTGAGGCGATGGCAATCTCCGCGTTGAGATTTTTTCTCATCAGAGGTGATATTACCAAAGATATCGTTTTCGACTTAGATGAAGCAATGGATATGCAAGGCGAGACCTGAGTATATATCCTGTATACCTGAGCAAGAGTACAAAGTATTATCGACAGCGTTTGAATTATTGATAAAACAAAAGTTGATTATTCATTACTTCAAGAATCAGAAGAATTTTCACTAATAAAAAAAATCAGTACATTAGATGACGTAGTTGAAAAAGCAAAAGAAGAACTAGCTCCTCACTCTATAGCAAAATATTGTTTTGATCTCGCACAGCTGGTAAATAGTTATTACGCACATACTAAAATATTAGTCGACGATGAAGCGATAAAAATTGCGAGAGTCGCCTTGTTGGAAAAAGTAGTAGAAACATTAAAAAAGAGTATGGGGCTTATAGGGATGATATTTGTAACCAGAATGTAAAAAATAAATTTATATACTATATATACTATCATATGCAAAAATTTGTATACGGAACATTACTACTGACACTATTTTTTTTCTCAGCACAAGCATTGGCCCAGGAAAATATTTCAGAGACAACACAAAGATATGTAGTCAATGAAGTCATCATAAAATTTAAACCGAGTGCAATGAATCTCCAGAAAAGTAGTGGAATAAAGTCCATGCAGAATTTTGCAGTTAATCAACAGTTATCTTCAGAAAGTATCATTCCCGCACAAAATATTTCTGTCATGAAAATAGAAGATGGTCAATCTGTCACTCAGGTAATTCAGGACTTACAAAATGATCCGAACGTAGAATATAGTCAACCAAATTTTATTTATACAATCCAAACTACAAATCCAAATGATCCTGATTTCAATCTACAGCGATGATTGAAAAACATAACAAATTCAGGCATGGATATACATTGGAATGCTGCTATGGATATTTGGTCATGAGATGGAAATCAAAACACAACTGGTACACTTGTGGCAGTTATCGATGATGGACTTCGATATACGCATCCAGAATTTGCTGGTCAATTATGGGATTGATCTAATTGTCGTGATAGTCAAAATGTTTGGACTGGATGATGTACATATGGATTTGATACATTTAATAGTGGTTCTATAGTTCCTTACGGAGACAAAGATCCTCTGCCAAATGGTAGTGATACTCATGGTACTCATGTTGCAGGTATTATCTGAGCAAAAACAAATAATGGAATAGGGATTGCTGGTATCAATCCATGAGCAAAAATTATGGCAATTAGAGCAGGTAGTTGAATATATTTATATACAGATGATATTATAAATGCTATTAATTTTGCTCAATACAATGGAGCAAAAATAATCAATGCAAGTCGATGATGAGTAGCGTCTACGTGTATGAATTTTTCATGATATCGAGATCAACTTCTCTATACTACAATAAAAAATTTTCCTTGATTGTTTATCACTGCAGCTGGTAATTGACTTAAAGTTTGATCTAACTATATATGACAACAACATCTGAATAATCGATATGTTGCTCCTGCAGATTATAATACTACCACATCTTGCCGAAGTGGATTGGATAATATAATAACAGTAGCTGCAAGTGATAATACTGATCACTTAGCAACATTTTCAGATTATTGATCTACTATAAACATAGCTGCTCCTGGAGTAAATATCGAAAGTACAATATGAACATTAGATTATGCATCATGGGATTGAACTTCCATGGCAACGCCATTCGTGACAGCAGTTGCTTCACTTGCTCGAAGCATGAGACCTGAACTGGGTTATTTAGACATCAAGAATGCTATTATAAGTTGAGCTGACTATGTGACTGGATTGAATGTTACAGGAAGCAAAAGACTAAATGCCTATACCACATTATATAGTTTAACTCAAACAGCAACCTGATCCATTATTTTTTTATCATGAAATTATACGAGCAGTACGTGAACATTGGTTAGATTAGCAACTTCTACAACATGAACATATCAAATGAGTTGAGCTGGTATGGTTGGTAACTTATTATGAAATATATCATTGACGTGATTAAATGTATCTATCCAGACAACCACATGAGATGGAATAAAAAATATAAATGTCGTTTTTTATGCTGGTACAAATAAACCATCACAAGTATATACTGCAAGTATCATACTCGATACTACACCACCAACTCTACCTCTATTGATTACATCAATTTCATGAATATCAATTTCATGAACGGTGAATTTACTTTGGAACAGATCTTTAGATACCTGATGAATGAGTGGATATTATTATGAAGTAAGTGATGATAGTGGTATGAATAATCTATTGGTAACGTGAGTAACTTTTACCACATGAACGAATATATATGTATTCTCATGAAACACCTACTATCGAAGAGTCAGAGCTTTTGATATGTTAGGACAAAATTCAGATTTTTCTGAAACATGATCATTTATTTTACTTCGAGATAGTCGACCAGATGCATTTCCCTTTACTGCAATTGGTGGTGCAGAATTAAGCACAGAATATATATCAAATCAAATATCGATATCGTGAATAAACACAGGCAGCACAATTAGTATTGTATGATGAACGTATCAGATCAACAATACCTGAGATTTTATTGCTACATCATGAACCATGTATAGTTGAGATACGGTAAAAAATAAAGTAACATCTTCTTCGACATATAGTTCTGCTACTAAATCAACTTTAAATATTTGAGGAATAACCAGTGACTTTATTGTTACAACAAAATCTGCACCATCATGATGATGAGGTGGCTGAGGGTGATGATGAGGTGGTTGATGAGGCTGATCAACACTAACATTGCCTACATGTACAATTTCACAACTTACCTGTTCTTGAGGAATATATCTCATAAAGTCATGAGGTTCCTGTGAATGAGGTGATGTAGGAAAAATATGTAGTATAGTTACATGAACCGTATTATCAGGAAAGATACTGAGTGGCACCATACCAAAATATACCATTTTCACAACAACTAATAATTGATGATTCTCTGTTGAATTGCTTCAAGCGTACAATTATGCTTACAGTATAGGGATAACAACTATTTCAAATATCCAGCAAGCTGATTTAACGGGCACACTGATAAGAAAGCATCTCGCCAAGATGATTAGTAACTTTGCTATCAAACAGATGAATAGAGTACCAAATACCTGAATGAAGTGTAATTTTAGTGACATGGATACTGAAAACACTGAGATGAAATTTTATAGTAAATTAGCTTGTCAGCTTGGACTTATGGGCTTGGATGCTAATGGTCTTCAAGTGAGCACCTTCAGTCCAAATGACGAAGTGACGAGGGCGCAATTTGGTACCGTTCTTTCTAGAACTTTGCGAGGCAATCAATATAATGGAGGCGAACCATTTTATATCTTTCATCTCAATACACTCCAGAAAGTACTTATTATGAAGCAAATCGACACACCAGAAAACAAAGAATTGAGAGGATATGTGATGCTGATGATGATGAGAAGCATGGAATAGAATACATAATACATAATACATAATTCAGAATAACAGAGAATAAAAAATCAGAATTAAGTAATTTATTTTGTAAATATAAACCAATGAAACTTCGTGAGGAACGAGAACAACGTGGTATAATCAACCAATTTTCCAATGAAAAGGTATTTGAACTTTTGGAAAAATGAGGACAAAAATTTTATATCTGATTTGACCCTTCAGCAGATTCTCTCCAGATTGGGAATATGTTTTCGGTCATGGCAGCTATCCATCTCATGAAATATGGAAACAAATGTTATTTTCTCGTAGGCGGAGCAACAGGTATGATAGGCGATCCAAGTCTTAAAAACGCAGAGAGATCATTTCTTTCCGAAGAACAACTCAGACATAACGAACAGGCTATCTACAAACAGCTCAAGATATTTTTGGAAAACATCAAAAAAAATTACGATATAGATTTCGAGTACGAGATGGTCGATAATTATGATTTTTATAAAGATATGAATTATCTCAAATTTCTTCGTGAAGTAGGGAAGTATATGACGGTAAATACGATGATGGCCAAAGAATCAGTCAAAAAAAGGATAGAAGATCCAGAAAAAAGCATCACCTATGCAGAATTCAGTTACATGCTGATCCAAGGATACGATTTTCTCTATCAGTTCGAAAATTATGGGGTGAATATTCAATTGTGAGGATCAGATCAATGGGGGAATGTGACAACGGGGATAGAGATCATCAGAAAAAAATTAGACAAGGATGCATATTGTTTGACTATTCCATTAGTTACTGATTCTTCTGGAGCAAAATATGGGAAGTCTGAAGGAAACGCTGTCTGGGTAGATAGGAAAAAAAACAGTCCGTATTTTGTTTATCAGTTTTTTATGAATGCCGATGATGCGTTAGTAGAGAAGCTTCTCAAAGTATTTTCACTAAAATCACTGGAACAGATAGCTACCATAGTAAAAAAACATATGGAAAAACCTGAACTTCGTTACGGTCAGAAAGCACTTGCGAGTCGAGTAGTAGAAGTATTGTTTTGAAAAGACGCCGTAAAGCAGGCAGACAAAATTTCTAAGGTTTTGTTCAGTGGTGAAGATATTATGGAAACGATAATGTGATTTGATACAGGAGATTTAGACGCATTGGCAGAGGAGACATGATCAATTACTTTCCAAGAAGCAGAAGTAAAAGTACTAGATATATTCACGCAGTCAGGATTGACGAGTTCAAATGGTGACGCAAAGAAAATGATAGTATCAGGATCGCTTTTTATCAATGAAATCAAGGTAGAGGATCCACAGATGGTAGTTTCAAAAAACGACTGTATCAACAGTATATTGTTACTTAGAAAAGGAAAGAAACAATATAAGATCGTGAGATACGAAGCTTAATATTTTAATGTAAATTAGTTTTTA
>CAZTFP010000025.1:0-18001 GCA_964613015.1 uncultured Candidatus Peribacteria bacterium
TTCCTTTTTTTATTTCTCCTCGAAGATAATAAAAGAATTCGTTGATGAGAGAAATGTTTTCTTTGTTTGAGGTCATAGAAAGCTTGTCTACTAACAACAAAAATGCACGTTTAGAATTTGCCACGAAAGAAACGGTGATTGGCATACTAAAAAATCATTTATCATCCTCTGTAAAATCACCTATATTCATATCCAGGATATCATTAGATTCATTATTATCACCAAGATTTTTGAAAAAGTCTCCTCGCTTTTGAAGTAAGGTAATATCGTTGTATGGATTTTTTTCGAGAAATTTTATTCAGATTAAATCTGTATCAATTTTGTCCGTATAGTTTTCTTTCCAGACATTAAGCGAAGGGAGATATATGTATTTGAGTAAGTAGGTGTATGGTACTTGTAAAGAATGAAGATAGTCTGTATATTTTATTATTTCTCCTTCTGTGGTTTTGTTTTCCTGTAATAAATCTTTGAGTGTATCGGAGTTTTTGAGGATACTTTGTGTAGCGAGATTGGCAGATAGTGTGCTCGTATTGTAGCTTGATATATTTGCCAGTTCAGAAGATTTTCCATTGAGAATAGTGATATCAGTATAGAGCTGTATACCAAAATATATAGCTAATGCAGAAGTGATAATAGCTATAATAAGCATTACCTTACTATTGTTTTTATTGTCTTTGAAAAAATTATAGAATTCACGGAGATATTTTTGAACCACATCAATAAAAGAAGTGATTTTGGTAAAATCCATAGGTATCTTTGGTTTTTGTGGTAACTGAGTGGTCATATCTTACTATGGCGAAGAAGTAAAAGTGGGATCTGTATAATCAGTAATTTCTCTTTGTGATGACTTCTGGATAGGAAGTACAAAATCCATCGTTGAATTATTTACATTAAACACTGATGTCCCAATTTTGATAACCTTTGGTGTTATTTTTATAGATTTTGCATCGATATTTTCTGATACTACGAAGACACTTTGTTTGATCAAATTTAATAAACTACTAAAAATAAATATGTGCGGATTGATAATTCATTTTTTTATTAGTGCAATTTCATCTTGTTTAAACGTATTTATATCTACAGTAAAACTAATTTGTTGTTGGGTTGGATCATACTTTTTGAAGGTAATAGAAAAACTTGGTATATCTGTTTGTTCAAGTTTAGTATCTACAGCATACATCATCTTTTTGAAAAAATTTGTATCAAATGGTGGAGTCTCTTTGTCTATGAGTGTATAATATCTATCAAAATCACCGACAAGATTACAGTCATAATCGACTTCATATGGATTGAGATAACAATTATTGAGATACGCAAGAATATCCTTTTCCCCTCTATCACTGAGCGTTTGCATCTTGGCTTCTACTTGTGGTGCAGGCAACGTAAGTGTATTGGCTAGACTAGAGACAAAGGTATCTAAATATCCAAAGACTTTTATAGCACTACTAAACTTTATGACTTCGAGTGACAATAAATATTGTTTGATAGACGTTGTATAATCTTGGTTCTGAAGCATATCATATAACTCTTGAGAAAAAAATCCATATTTGGAAATATCTTCTTTGATTGTTGTAAGATTCTGATTATTATTAATAAATACTGATGAAAAACTATTGAGTGCTTTTTGGAGAATATCCTTTTTTTGGATATAACTCAAGCGTTTGTCGTTGATAACCCTATCTACATTACTTGCTTCTCCACTCCCTGCTACTGATAATGACGTATATTGCTGATAGCTACTGATATTTAGTGTCTGATCGATAAAATTTTGTCAATTTTTGTAAATATTTATGTAGGTTTGATATGTTGTATCAGGGACTGCCTGTGAAGCGAAATAAACATAACGGCTATATAAACGCAAGATAACAGATGCGATTCCTGTAATAAGGATGATAAAGAATGATATCAAAAACAATTTTCGATACTGATTGTGATATTTCGATTTTACTCCACCCATTACGCCACTATCTCCCAACAATACATTGTTCGGTGATTGTTTTGTCGGTGCTATTCCCATGCCAAGATTTTCAAATTTTACTTCTTCTTTTGGTAGGATCATTCCTTCTTGGGCATTTACCTGAGAAATTAAATTTGGAGTCGCTGGAGTAACCTCTAAATCATTGAGTTTGAGATTCTCCATTCATCAAAAAGTTGGTTCTGATGAACCTAGACTATTGATATTTAGTGGTGCTGTTTCTTTGTTTCCTTTTGTGTCTGTCATAGAGACTATGTGATATAAATCTCACCCTATGAGTATATTCATAACCTAGGAAAAAATCAAAAAAACAGCACTCTTGAGCTATTTTAGATTGACAAAATTGGTAAAAATGACGAGTTTTACTCACCCAACCCCCTCTGAAACAAAGGGGAGACAAAAAAAGTCCATCTTCGTTGAGAAGTCCATCTATTTTAGAAGAATTTATGGAGTAAAAAAAACAGGACGAATACCGTCCTGATTATTAATTTGATTGATTATTACTTTTTTTTCGTATCCGGCGTTGGCTTTTCTTTTCCGTCGTCCTTGACCCATTGATAGAATTCTGCCGCTGCGGCTTCTGCTTGAGATAATGTTAGGACATATTTACCATCATCTTTGGTTCCATGTAAATATATTCTATCCATAAACTCATCAATAAATGCTTTTTGATCTATAGTCATATGTTATGTATTTTTGTTTTTTATACATATATTATATCAAAAGTCAATCTTCATAATTTCCACTGAAATTGAAATAAAAAAAACCAGGACGAATACCGTCCTGATCTGTCATAATGCTTTAGGTTATTACCATTTTTTCTTGATGAATTGTAAGGCCTCTTTAGATGGCCTGGCGCGTTGGGTTGATGAGTGAGTTACAAAATCGGAATCAGATTGACCCAGTTTGTGAATAAGTTTGTCAATCTTAATGAAAAGCTTTTTTATGGCCTGTTTTATTTTGTCATCGAATTCGATGTCATCATCCTGAATACTCAAGAAAACTGCTTTTTCAATGATTTCCATACTTATTCCAATTTCATTGGTAAGTTGATTTTTTGACATTTTTAATGCAATATATTTCTCACCCTTTTTCTTGTCTTTGCTTCTTGCAAAGTATACAAGACTACGGTTGACTGAAATAATATTGTTTTCTACGAAGTCTTTCAACGATTCAACATCTAATTGAAACCCTACATTAATTTTGTCCCCATAAATGATGGAGGCAATGATTGGTGTGTACATACCTTTTGTTTTTTAATTGTGAATTATTTTTATAATCCATCTTATATGTATTTCTTATTAAATGTCAATACTAATAAAAAATCCAAAAATTGGGATAATTTCGACGGTGTAAAAAATCTCGATACCTCAATATTTTACTGTATCTCAAATAAAAAAATAACGAACAGTTTCCGTTCGTTATTGAGTGCCTGTGTAAATTTTTTATCCTCTCACCTTATACCAAATTTTAAATACTCGATACAAGAATTTGTTCAGCACAATATCGTAACTACCATACTGTTCACTTTTACTACCCCCAAGTGATTCTTTAAACTCACTGACACTGACCAGTGCATGCTTGGGAAATCCTGTAGGAGCACCTCCCATAAAATCATAATATAAGAAATTATTGTTTCTCGCTCGTGAAAACATGCGGTAAATGAGATAATGATGAGATCATAATTTTCCATACGCCCTATCCGTGAATCCATAGATATAGATGATATATTTACCATCATAGATACAGATGTTCCCTGAGTAGATCTCGTTATCTTTACCAGCAATAAATACGTTTCCGCATCAATTCTCAGTAATATACGATGCTAAACGTTCGAATTCTTCGTAAGGAATGATATTGAATCACTTGTGTCCAGAAGTCTCTAGTCGTTTATCATAGAAAAGTTTGTATTGGTCAGGCGTGGCAGTAGTAAATTGTATATCGCTTTTCATTGCCTTTCTGATGCGCTGTCTCGCACTTGCATTCATCTCTGCCATCAATTCTTCGTCAGGCTTGGAAACTTCAACGACGATATCGCTATTTGGCATATTTTCTCTAAAGGCAACCTGGAAGCCGTAACTTGAACATAAAAAATCTTGTAAAGCCAATCTCATATCCCTCATATCGTCTTTGAATTCTTCTAATCTATGAGTAGCATTTTCGAAGTTGATGATTTCATTGATACATCATATCTGGAAAAATATTCATTTTTTTCTGAAATGCTTTTTGAGTTTTGCTATTTCACTACGGACATATTCCTTATCACTCGGTAATTCCACTCCCATGACTTGATATCGTTGTAATGTCCGTGGCCCTATTTTTTTTACTTTGATGGTTCAGAAATATTGTTTACCAAAAAGCTCAACCGTAAATATCGGTTTATGATAGATTTTGTGTTGGATATCTTTTCGTAGTTGAGATTGATAAAGATTGTACATGAGAAGTAAGATTTTAGATTACTCTATATAAATTTTTAGTCGTTTTTTTATAGATATTTATAGGGAAATAGCAATTGTATTTATTCTATTCTTGTTTTTACATTCTATTTAGCTATGTTTCTACGTATAAATTTTTATTGGTAACAGATAAAAAGATATAAAAAAATTATTTTTGGTTTAGTAATGGATAAAAATGAAACATTGGATAAAAAAATTATTATATATATTTGCTTTATGTGGTATTATATACTTCTGAGGAATAGTGGTTTTGGGCTACCTTATCGATAATGGCTACACGAATTCATTATCAGAGATGATAGGTATAGATACGTGAACTTCCATCGACATACCTGTTTCAAATCAGCAAATACATACGTATATTTCGCAGCACCATGAGGATAAACAAGCAATATATACAGCATATGGCTATATCAATGGAACAGGACTCAATAGTACGTGATGGTTTCCGAGTGATGTCGCTAACAACATTGGCTTTAAATTTATTATAGATGGCATAGAAACAAGAAAAGTATTTCTAGCTACTATTAAAAAAGAATCAGAAAAGCTTTGAATAGATTATACCTTGGTTCTCTCTTCTTTACTCTGAGAACAGATAAGGATAGCAAGTAAATGATTGAGATGAGAACTCAAAGACATTCTCATTCATTCTACTCCGACGCTTTTACGCTCGTATAATATATCTCTGGGCATAGGAGGAATAAAACTTAGTACAGCAAGACAGATAGCTAAAGAAGCTAAATTGTATGGATATGGAGATGTTTTCTGAAATTATACGGATGAAACACTTACCACCATGCTTACTACGAGTGACTATTGGCAAGGGATATATCCTACCTATCTTGTCAAAAACATTATTACAAGATGGCAATTGTCCTGATATGACATATCTCACAATCCAGGTGTCGTAGGTACATTATATAATATGGGTAATCCTAACGATAAACCGCCTCATGATACTCCAGAAATTGGATGATCTGTAATACCTATAGGGAAACATAAATATGTCTACTGATGAATATCATTATGATTGTATCGGTATCTAAAGATATACACATCAGTATTTTAAGAAAAAAGCGCCAAATATGAGGCGCTTTTTTTGTATTAATTATTTTTTTTAATGATTCTAAATTTTATTATTCTATAGTTATATTTATTTCTCCTGTTTGAAAAATAATTTTCGCAGCTCTTGTCCCTGACATAATGTCGTCAGCAAATATCGAAAGATTGTTTTTGGAAGTAACGGTAAGATTTGCCAATTCTGTTCATAATCATAACTGTTTCTCTGTCTTATATCCACGTACTTTTTCTATAACCGTGAGTAATTCTTCTACCGCAGCATTTATGGTTGTTAGATCCTGCGTGATAGAAAATACGTCGTTGTTTGGAAAAGATAAGGTATGAATAGATTCAGATTGTATATTATCTTTATAATATGTCTGATACAATTCTTCGGTGATAAATGGCAAGTAGGGTGCTATTAGTTTAATTATAGCTGCAAAAGTATTATAAAGCGCGAACTGAGCGGAGAGTTTTTGTTTATTTCCGTCAGCGTATTTTTCTGGTTTATATATTTTCTCTTTTACTATCTCTAAATAATTGTCACAAAAATCATGTCGGAAAAATTTTTCAAATTCAAGTTTTGCCTGACCATACTCATAATCATTGAGGTATCCAGTCATTGCTTTTGAAGTAGTATTTATCTGATTGAGAATTCGAAGATCGATAGGATATATATCTTTTTCATCCATTTTTGTAGTAGCATCGAAATCAGACAAATTCATAAAAACGAAATTTGCTGCGTTTCGTAATTTGGTAACAAGTTTTTGTCCTATCTTAAATTCGTTTTCATCGAACATAATATCTTTACCAAGTTGTCCTCCAGAAGCTCGATATCTTACCGCATCAGCTCATCGTGTCACAATCACTTGTTCGGGATCAAATTTTGCATTACCTTTGGATTTTGAAAACTTTTCTCCCTTTTCTGCAAGACAAAATCATGACATCATTACATCATGAAATGCAACTTCTCCTGTTACAAAATGACTTTGTAATGTCGTATATAATAACCACGTACGGATAATATCATGCGCTTGTGGTCTCAAATTCATCGGTAAAATTTTCTGAGTATATCCATCTCTTGCGAGATATTTCTGATTGATTTGTGGTGTAAGTCATGAAGTGAACCATGTATCAAGAACTAATGTTTCTCCTCTTACTTGCTCAGCAGTATAGCCATCTGGCAATTCAGATGTCGGATCAATTGGACCCCTTGCTAATTGTTCTACGCTTGGTAAAATAATTTCATCATTTGAAATATTATATCGTACGGGAATAGGTATTCCGTATTTTCTACTACGAGAAATATTTCGATCTCGTTGAAGATTTTCTATCCAATCGTTTGATCTTTTTTTCATAAATTCTGGATGCCATTGCATCTTATCATTTTGTGCGAGCAACAATTCTTTTTTATCTAGTAAGTTTACAAACCATTGTTTGATTGGGATAATCTCTACTGGTACCTTTCCTCTTTCAGAGATTTGTTTAGATTGTATGATAGGATCTCTCTTTACAACGATATCTCATTTTGACGTGAAAAATTCCATAATCTTTTCTCTTGCTTCGGAAATTTTCATGCCGTCGATTTCTGGTACTCATGAATTTTGCATTTTACCATATCTATCTATAACAATTTTTTCTCATAAAGAATATTTTTTAATCCAAAATACATCTGTCTCATCACCATAACTACAACACATAACCACTCCCGTTCCTTTATCCATTTTCACTTTATCGTCAGTAATAATTGGAACTTTAATACCTATTGGTGTGGTGATTGTTTGACCTACGTATTTGGTAAACCTTGCATCATCAGGATGTACGAATACTGCCAAACATGCAGGAAGCAATTCTGGTCTTGTAGTTGCTATTACGAGTTTATTTCCGTCTTCTAACGTAAAATTCAAATAATTGAAGAACTCGTTGAATTCTTGTTCTTCTGTTTCTGCTTGTGCAACAGTTGTTTGCATTTTTGTGCATCGCAAAGCAGGAAATTCCTTGAAGACAATATGTCATTCACTATATAATTTTACAAATGTTGATTGAGAAATTTGTTGAACTTCAGGGGAAATCGTTGTGTATGATCTCTTTCGGTCAACCGATAATCCTAATGATTTTCGAAGATCAGAATATATTATTTTATATTTATCTACGACATCTAAACACTTCGCGATGAAGTCTTTACGCTCTACGTCTTTGATATTTATACCTAACTCCTTTTCTACCAATTGCTCAGTAGGGATTCCATTGTTATCATATCCCATGGGATAGAAAACATTAAACCCAGACATTCTTTTGAATCTCGCTATGATTTCCGCTTGGGTATAAGAAAATATATGTCCAATATGTATTTTCCCTGAGACGGTTGGTGGTGGTGTATCTATAGAATATATTGGTTTTTCCTCGTCCTTAGAAAACATAAAAATCTGTTTTTCTTCTCGATGTTTTTGCCATTTTGCTTCTGCTTCTTGATAATTGTATTTGTTGGCCATTTTTTGAAATAACAATAAAATATGGTGTTTTGTGTATACTTAGTTATTGAGAAATTTCAAGTTCAATGGCATCCACCCCGATACAAAAAAGACAAGCCACGTAAATGACTTGCCTTGATTTCTTTATACATATCTTTTGTCTAGTGATATCGCCTACCTTGATTCTATTATACTTTCTCCTGTCATCTCTTCTGGTTTTTCTATTCCCATGATATCTAGTACGGTAGGTGCTAAATCCTGTAATCATTTACCTTCCTTTAATTGTATATCCTTATCATTAGATACTATAATACAAGGAACCTTATTCATCGTATGACTTGTTTTCCATTCTGGAGTTTGATCTTCTGCATTACCATGATCAGCTGTTATTATCAGTGTATAATCATTTTCCAATCATGTTTTTACAATATTTCCTACACACTCATCTACTGATTCTAATGCTTTTTTGATCGCTTCTACATTTCATGTATGTCCAACCATATCTCAGTTTACTAAATTTGTAATAATAAGATCATAAATATTACTCTTTATTGCTTCTGTCAGTTTCTGGGTAAGTTCATATACGCTCATCTCTGGTTTAAGATCATACGTTTCTACTTTGGGAGATGGTATAAGCGTTCTATCTTCAAGGTCAGACGGAGTTTCATTTTGGCCATTAAAGAAAAATGTTACATGTGCATATTTTTCTGTTTCACTTATCCTGAGTTGTTGGTGTCATTCCTTAGCTACTACTTCTCCTAAAAGATTGTCCAATGACTGCTCCTTGAATGCTACATCTGCTGGCATGCCCTCGTAGAACTGTGTCATAGCTACATAATGAATATCTTTCTTTTTTCTCTCAAATCACTCAAATTTTTCTTCTATAATAGCTTTTGTAAGCTGTCTTGTTCTATCTGTTCTAAAATTAAAAAATATAGCACTATCTTTGTCTTGCATACCCTCGTATCATTTCTTTATTCTTGGCGCTATGAATTCATCAGTCTCTTGCTGATCATAACATGCTTGCACCATATCATCTACAGTATCGAATTCTACAGGTATATCAGTTTTTTCGTCTGGCGAAACTTTTGCATCGACTATCGCCTCGTAACCTCTTTGCGTTCTTTCTCGTCTATTGTCCCTATCCATGGTAAAAAATCTTCATGAAACAGTAGCTATCTCTCCTACACCTATTTCCTGAATTTTGGATTCCAAATCTTTGAGATTTTTGAGTCATTCCATACTCGGAGCATCTCTCCCATCAGTTATTGCATGAATATATACATCCTTGAAATCCTGCCTTTTACAAAGTTCTAATAATGCGTAAAGATGGTCTAGATGTGCATGTACACCTTGTGTCTGAATCAATCCTATCAGATGTAACTTTGAGTTATTTTCTTTACAATTGTCTATCGCTCTCAAAAATTCCGGTATCGTAAAAAATTCGCCATCCTCGATAGATTTATTTATCTTTACAAATGATTGAAATAATATTCTTCATGATCCTATAGTCATATGTCAGACCTCAGAATTCCCCTGATACCCTTGGGGCAATCATACGGACTCTCAACAAGTATCCAACAAGGTATTTGGATATTGTGCCATAAGATTATCAGTAATCTGTGTATTAGCTTCATAAATAGCATTTTGTTCTTTTCCATCTCTTTGTCATCGTCAGTCACGAACGACCATAATCACTTTCTTGTTCATATTCTTTTTTTGGTTATTATTAAAAGGCATATTTTTATATACTATAACAATATTGTTGACATTTTCAAGTTATTTATTTTTTTAATTGTTTTCCATAGAATATTTTGTAACAAAAAAGCACCATGAAGATTACTCTTGCCTTACATGATGCCACTTTATATTACATATTCTTCAATATTTCCTGTTTCACTTGATCCAAGACCTCCTGAGATGGAGAATCTTTGACGGGTGTAGTGGGTCATGGCCGTCATTCGTCGGTCCGTGTCATTCATGCAAATGTTTTTTCCTCTTTATATCTGGGTAATATATGTGTATGCACATGCTCATCTACCATCATAAGTGTCAGATAATTTATCTTATCATAATCAAAAGCATTTTTGAGTGCTAATTCTACTTCTTTGATAATCGCAAAATATTCCTTGGCTTCATATTCGTTTACATCTGAGACTTCAGCTAGATCGCGCTTGGCTATCAGCACACAGTTTCAGAGTGTCGAATTTTTGTTCCTTATAAGTAATTTCCGATTATTATATTCTTTGATGAGATTGTTCTTTTCATCAAATGTATCTCGGATGTTTGATTTTTCCATGGGGATTTTGGTTATTCAGACAAATGTTTTTTAATAACAGACACGATATTGTCTCTAAAATCTCCTTCAGTAAGGAAATTGTTTCCTGCTAATTCATCTTTTTCTAAACTACGAACAATAATGTGATCGAATAATTTTTCATTTTCTCCTTTTTTCGTATTGTTTCTAATCATCTTGAAATATTCTTCAGTAGCTTCTTTTGCAAATTTATCTTCTCCTACCAATCATAGGAAATAATTTTCTATTTTCTTTGTAGCTTCAGCGTCATCACTTGCTGAGGTGAAAATCTCTTCGTAGATTTCATATCCCTTAGGATCGATCATCTTCGACAACATCTCGCCATCCTCTCATGAAAGTTTGCTTGCAATATAGAGTTGAACATCACCTTCGATAACCCTTTTGTTCACTTGTGATTCTTCTTCTGTCCCTCTTCCATTCATCCTTACTTTTCTATATTCTGTATCAGCAGCTATAAGCACAACTACTAATCTGTCTTTGAGGTGAGCTTTCATGACTGCTAAATGATGAATACTTGGTTCTGCAACCAAAATATCAGCTTCCTGATTTAATTCATCAACGTGATATGCATATTTCGCTCAATTATTGGTCAATGTATATTCACCTACATACTTGTCTTTGTTGGTTGTAAAGTCCTCTTCTGGTATCCCAGATCTCTTGAGTCTGTCATCAGCTCATCTATTTGGTCTTGATGTATCTTTTTTGACAACACCAACCGTTAGATCATTTTCCAATCAAAGTGATTCCTTAATGTTCTTGAGATTGTCTGGATGCTCTGCTATATTCATAGCGACTGTCTTTCATAGTCCAGGAGCTCACATAAATCCGTAAATTTTGTTCTTCATATTTTTGCTTAACATATAAAAACACGGTTTTGTATGTTAATTATTTTTGTAACAAAGTCAATAAAAAATCTGTCTACATTGGGCCATTTTTTGTGTCTTGATTTTTTTGTGTCCTATCATATATATACACCATTTATACTACGAAAAAAATGTGAATACTTATACTTCTTTTATGACTCATCTTCTGATCTCTCGGCTCCGTCGTGATGACAAGATTTGCTGATGGTGTAACTCGAACCAAGCTTCGTGGATTTTTTTTTGGCCGTTCACAATGTCCTGACTGCAAACATATATTGAAAGCTAAGAATTTGTTTCCCGTAGTAAGCTATCTCTTCCAATGAGGGAAGTGTGAATATTGTAAGAAAGAAATCAGTCGAATATATCCTGTCTTAGAATTGTTGTGCGCGTGAATTTTTTTCATCACCTATTTCTTACTCAAAGATTTCTGAATTGAAACATTGGTTTTCTGACTCTTAATGAATCGATGCCTCATGCTCCTTTTGATTTACGATCTCCAGACATATGAATTACATATGGTCATACGAGTACTTTTGATGACTTTGGGAATTGTGGCGAATATTAATATATCCGGAGGGAGTGATGGAAATTTTTTGATGAGTACCATTATGTTTGGAGTTACATTTTTGTTGATCTATGTATTTGCAAAACGATATGTAAAGATGAGGTTTTGAAAACATGAAGAATGATTCGGCCAGGGAGATGTTTTTTTAGCGGTAAGTATATGACTATTGTTTCCTATCATTCTCTCACTCCATCATCTCTCGTTCTCTTTCATGATATTGGTAAATGTCTTGATTTTGTTTGTCCTCATGAGTAGTATCATCGGGTTACTTCGAGCATGATTACACTTCCTGATTTGAAAATTGAAAAATAATTCTGAATTATGAATTCTAGATTCCACATTACCTATCATTCCTTTTTTTCCAGCAATGATTATTGCTTTTCGACTCTTAGCTTGGAAACTTAGCTTCTTTATATTCCTTCTTTTCCCCTTAGCATGATAGCAAAAAAACCTAAATTGGATAGAAGCACACCTATCCAGTCTACAGAAAAAAATCTGTATTCACGAAAGATTTGGACGTTTGGTATATTGAGTTTGATTCCGTATGCACTCCTATTCTCTACACTGTTTGTAAATTTTTTGGTACTTACGTCGATGATATATATGCTTCTTTTTTTTCTATTTTTTCATTTTTTCTATCTAGAAATCCGCAACTTACCTATCAAATATTTGCTTATCGTAATGATAATAATAAGTGTATTGGAGGGATTATTTGTTGGATATAGTAATATATTTCTTCTCCTTTCGATATGATGTATCAATGCATGAATCGTTATGCTTGCACGGTATCTTCAAGGAGAATCTCATGATAAAATCAAATTTAGTTCTTTAAATTATTTCAATGTCGGCGGATATATTTTCACCGTATTTATTACCCTAGGCTACAGTTTTTTCGTCTTGGGATATTATGCAAAATTTCCGTTTACCTGTCAAAATCTTTCAGACGCTTCCAATCGTGTGATCAATATATTTACCCATCCCGTAGTGGCTGGTGTAGCAAAAGTAAAAACCGATACAAGTGCTTTTTTTAGCACCAAAGTACAAGACATTGCAACTATCGGACAAGATATTTCTCTGCAGACACAACAGTCTAGTTATTCTCTACTCGTCCAAAAATTTAATATATTTAAAAAGAATCTTATCGATCAGACACTCAAAGATAATACTACCGTCAATATGGGTATCTGTGACTATCTTCTCGGACAAATGAATCAAATTTACGCAAATCCAACATTTAAAGCGTCAGTGATTTTACTTATGTTTTTGCTTCTCTATAGTTTTGTGAGGATTGTGTTTTGGGTGATGACAGGTATCGCCTTTTTGATTTTCAAGATACTCTTTGGTCTAAAAATCTATCGTGTTACTATGGTATTGAAAGAGGTAGAAGACTTAGAATAATATGGTAACCTTTACCACCTAGATATTTTTGTTTAGTTGACTTTATTGTAAAAATAAATATCATATCAAAAATAAAAAAAATATATGTATAGAAGAACTAAAAATATACGAAGGAGAATAAAAGTCTTAAGGTTTTTTGAACTTATTATTTTACCCTTTGCTACAAGCATAAACATCATGTTTTTGATGCTTATTATAGCGATTAGTGTGTTCGGAGTAAGATTTTCTTCTGGATACCACATGTTGGTTATTGTCGGTCTCATAGTTGCTCTTATTGGTGGTTTGGTATTTGAAATATCCCGGGAGCTTATTAAAAAAATATTGAAAAAATGATGCTGACTTATGTATATGTAGGTCAGTTTTTTTTTATTATCCTTCAAAAATATTTTCTATTTTTTGATTGAATAATATATAGTTATCAACACGAATAAATAATTCGGTTGATAAACTAATTTGAGATCCAATAAAAATTTCCAATGGAATGAGGTTTTTATAAGATATCAACTATGTGTTTTTGCTGTAAGAAATATGAATTGCAAATACTTTCTACTCCTGTATATTTACTACACTATTTATTTGTTTGTTGGTGAATGACACATTTTTTTCTTCATGGATGAAAAGCTACTATAGATTCTGAGAGGAATAAAAGTTTTTTTCAGGCACTCTGTAAACATAGCAAGCATATACTTGTATTCCCCTTTGGTTTGGATAGAGAAGAAGAATGATATATTGTATATAGAAATTGTTTTATTGAAAATAATGGAGATAAAAAATTTTCTGTTGTATGTGCTCATCGTGATACACCATCACTTATCGAACAAATAAAAAATAGTGACATCTTATTTTTCTCTGGCTGAAAACCGTATAAACATTTTGACGTCATAAATAAGATAGAAAATCTTAAAGAAATCATCAAAGACAAAATTATTGCGGGAACGTCATGATGAGCGATTATGCGAGCTCAAGCATATTATAGTGCAAACGCTGAAAACTGTAGAGAAGGCAATAGTTCTATTCCCATCAAACTTATAGCACATCGATGATCTCAAAAATATCCGTGAAGATCTTGGAAAGAGAGAGAAAAATTATTGGATACATTCTGAGAGAAATTACCTATCTATACAATCCCTGAACAAGAATATATTGAATTTACTTTGTAATAATTGAAATTATGCATAAACCAACCATCGTAGCCCCAGGCTGATCATATGAAAAATCCATGGTAGCAAGTCATTACTGAGCTGAAGAAGTATATGTCGGAGTTCCCTTTACATCATTGAGGATGAGACAGAATAAAATCTATAATTTTGATGATCTCAAAAAAACCGTAGATGATTTACACAAAAACGGAAGCAAAGCATTGCTCACAATGAACATCTTTCCAAGAAATATGGATATCAAAATATTTGAAGAAACAGTTGCACAGATTGCTGATGTCGGGGCTGATGCTATCATTTTTTCTGATCCAGGCACTTTCCATATCATCAGAAAATATATGCCGAATATACCCTTACATTTGAGTACGCAATCCTCTACTATGAATTATGCGGCGGTACAATTTTGGAAAGATATGGGCATCAAAAGAATCGTATTCGCGAGAGAATTGAACATTGAAGAAATCAAAGAAATCAGAGAAAAAGTTCCCGGAATGGAGATAGAAGTCTTTGTGCATGGTGCGATGTGTATGAGTTATTCCGGTCGTTGCCTCTTGGGTGATTATATGTCTTGAAGACCAGGTAATAAATGAGAGTGTTCACATGCCTGTAGATTTAAATATAAGGTACGACTTGAAGAAGAACGCAGACCAGGAAAATTATTTCAATTGGAATGAGATGGAGATGGTAGTCATATTTTATCATCAAAAGATCTCTGTACGATAGAGAGAATGAAAGAAATCATTCCTTATGTCGATGCCATCAAGATTGAATGAAGAAGTAAATCAGAATTTTATGTGTGAGCAGTAGTGAAAGCGTATAAACATGTCCGCGACGCCATTGTCGCTGGTAAAAAAATAGATGAAAAGGTAGCGAATTTGGTGAACGTTATTCCACATAGAGAATATCGAGAAGGTTTTTTGTTTAATAAATTAGCTAACTTTCCAGAATGAGAGACAAAAAACCCCCTTGATAAAGGGTGAAACGAAGATGAATTTATTGGCTCAACAACATTAGAATCAGCTTGACCATTATTCAACCGTAACTACTTCGGAATGTTGTCTGACCAATATATTGAAAAAAATGGTAAAAAATATTTTCATATCGAGCCAAAGGAAGTCATCAATCCAGGGATGAAAATCAAATATTTGAGTCCTACAGAGATGGGTGAATTGGAAGTCTTGGACATCCTGGACGCCAAAGGGAATCAGATGGAAAAAGCCCATTGCAATACTCATGACGTCTATATTCTGACTGATAAAAAATTGGAAGGTTGGGAAATTTTATATGAATAAAATTTAATATGTGAACCACTATCCAACTTCAGTATCATAAAGAAACTGATGCAAATAATCGATGGGAAGCCTGTAACTGGCATTCTTATTCAGATGCACGAAAAAAATCTATGAATAATGAATTATATGATACTATTCTTTGAAAAGAAAGAAAAGATGTTTTGGATATTATTTTACATCATCTTGATAAAGAGTTTTGATCTACAGATATGGCATGATATGAATAGCATATTATTAAAGCATTAGAAAAAGATAAAGAAGAATATATAAAAAAAAATAGAACAACTAACTAAGCACCAACTTCCTTATGATAAAATAACTTGTTATTTAATAACATTACCTCGTTGTCCCTATAATTGGGAGAAATGACAAATACGAATATATTATAAATCAGATAATCCTGTATGAATTTTACTCCATGAAATACTACATTTTCAGTTTCATTGGCGATATAGGAACTATCCCAAAGTACAATTATTGTCTAAAGAACAATTTGGTAATCTCAAGGAATCACTTACCTTTCTTTTAAATCATGAATTTAAAAATTTTATTGAGTATCCAGATGTTTGATATAAACAACATGAATGATTTAGAAAACAACTGGAAGATTATCGAGTATCGCAACCAGAAAATCAAAGAGATTTTGAAAAATTAGTCGAGTATGGATGTAATATACTTTTGGAGAGAAATAATGAACATATATTATAAATTTTCTGATGTTATTTTTTTACCTTCTTCTCAATATACCGTATCTTCTTGCAAGTCATATATTCGCTATAATAAATACCATAATTCCCACTAATATAAATGATGTCTGGATACCGAAGAGAATAGAAGATATTCCAAAAAGCAATATCCCTACCATTTCTCATAATCTTGCAACAAACTCTTCTACTCCAGAAATAGTTCATTCGTCTTTTTGATCAACACAATCAGAAATATAAGCAGAGATTACAGGACGCATGAGAGAAAGTCCCAATGATATTGCAAATGTGATTATCATAATATGTCGGAATGTTTCATTGTATCCGAGCAACATATAAAGAAAAGAAATAAAGAGCAATATGAAGAATAAAAATTTCCTTTTACTGGTGTTGTTTGCTATATTTCCTGTAAAAAAATCTATCAAATACGGTATTTTCATTGCAGCATACACAAGAGCAATCTGTGAAAGCGTTAGATTGTCTCTTATGGCAATAATAGGAATAAAAAACAATCCTATGTAATTGAGAGTATTAAATATAAATTCAAATCCAAGTGCATAATATAATCTGGTAGAATAATTTTTCATACTATGTATCACTTTTTTTATAGCGTTGAGAGAAAATACTTCAAGCAAAAATTTGTATATAAATGTATTTTTACCGAGAAATTTTTTGATTTTCTTGGCACTAAGATTGGGAAGTTTTTTGTCTGTAAAGAACGAAATAATTGCAAAAATAGAAATAAATATAAATATATATGGTAGATCAACATAGAGTATAAGTATTGATGCAATCAGTGCTCCTATAACATAAGCAAGATTCATACTAGAAAAATACAGTCAGAATATTTTGCCTCTCAAATGTTGTTTACTATGTTGACGAATAAATGATTGATACGTTATCATTAACGATGCTGTAGCGAAACCATTGAGTATAACTGCTATCATTAACAATATCCGAGATTTTTGAATCCCTGCCATAAAATAAAAAAGTCATGTAATGACATATATTCATTTACTCAAAAACAATACTGATTTTAAATTTGCATGATCATCTAATTCTCCTACAGGGATAGAAAATATCATTTTACCTAGAGATAATAGCGCTCAGATTATTGATACTCGAAAAATATTATCTATTATAGTTTTGATATAAATAGAAAAAAATGCATCTGCTCAAAGTCCCCATCATAACATGAATATAAATAGAGAGAAAGAAACTATTCTGATAGAAATTGGAATAGAAAAAAAGTCTTTTTTAATGACTTTTATAATGCCCTCATGCTGATTATTTTTTTGAATCATATAGATATTGCTATATAAATAGTATGTCATTAATTATAATGAAAAATATTGTTTTGTCAAAATTCCAAATAATTTCGATTTATTCTCCTTAAAAAAATAAATTTTATTTTTTTATTGAAGAATATATAGTTACCAAAATGAATAAAAATTCGATTGGTAAAATATAAATTAAAATTTTTAAAAAAATCCTCCTATGACAGGAGGACTAATTGTTTATAGTGTTTTTTATTCTAGTCCTAATGTTTTGTACATCATTGTCATAGCATCTTTTTTGCTAGTGGTGAAATAAAGTACAATATTTCCATGAATAAATATATTTGAATTAGATTTTGTCTGTCATACAGAAGTCATACTTACTTGACCATTTTCATCTGTTGTCGAGATAAAAAATACCTTACTAGGATATTTTGAAATTTCCGTGGTATACGTTATTCATTGTG
>CAZTFP010000026.1:0-17422 GCA_964613015.1 uncultured Candidatus Peribacteria bacterium
AATCGAGCAAAAAACGATATCAAAGAACATAATGCACTATTCATCGTAGAAGGACAAATGGATGTTATTGGATTAGCAAGACTAGGATATAAACTTGGTGTAGCTACTTGTGGAACAGCACTCACCCAGGAACACTTGAAATTAATCAAAAGATATACCGAACACCTTTTTTTGCTTTTTGATAGTGATGATGCAGGACAAGATGCAAGCCTAAGAGCACTCACTTTGGCATATCAACATAATTTATTTCCCAAAATAATACTCCTTCCCGAATGATATAAAGATATCGATGAACTCGCAAATACGGCAGATGGGAAAGAAAAATTCGATGAACAACGAAAAAAGAGTCAGGATGGCTTTTATGTTATTTTCCAAAATCTAAAGAAGAAATTTGATCTTACCTCACCGATAGACAAACAGAAAATACTAAATATTTTGTTTGGACTTATCATGAATATCGAAAACAATGCGATGCAAGACCATTATATTCAGTTATTAGGGGAACAAATAGGCGTAAGAGAAAATATTATGGAAGCGCAATACAAACAATTTGCTAAAAGCGGAGGTAAATTTATCCTCCAACAAATAGCGAGAAAAACAGAAGAGAAAAAATATGAAATCGATAGAGAGTTGCTTGTCGCAGCATTATTTTATCAAGAATTTATTAAACAATTTATAGAATCACAAGATAAGTGGATACAACTCAACCAACTTATTACTCAGATAACTGAAACATTACCAGATACACTCATCACGCAAGCAGCCAACGATGAAAGCCAACATGAAACATTACTTGAACTTCAGTTACGATGGGACAAAGAACTCAATGATGGCAAAGAAGAAGACAAAAGATATCAAATCATCAAACAGATCATCTTACCCATTATACAATGATATGTCCAAAGGATTACCAAAGATAGTAAAATTTCTAGCGACATTAAACAGGAAATATTAAATATGACAAAAAAGATATAAAAAAAGAAACGAATTATCCAACGTACTTGAAGTATTGACTTAATAAAACATTTAGTTATCGTATCTATTCAAAAATAAAAAAATAATCATAAATTTATAAAACAATGGAAACACAAGAAGAAGTGTACAAAAACAGAGTAAAAAACTTTGTAAAACAGATTAAAAAGGTAAATCCCGAATGGATTACCAAGAGATCATGGTTTGAAGACCTCAGAAAATTCGAATTAGGGCAAAACTTTTTCGAAAAAGTAGTACATGATGATATAGGTGATCCCGATGATAAAGGAGATTTCTATGCTGGTATAGTTATCTATGCATTGATAAATCTGAAGGGAAAAATGAAATCGAAAGATGATCACTTAGAAGCAGGGTTCAAGGTTGAATCAGACATCAATGACGCTATACTTGAAGAACGACATGAAATGGTGCTTGGATTTTATTGGTGGAAAACCATCTACAAAGCAGCACTAAAAGCAGGACAGTTCGACGATACGGAAGAATTTGATGAACTTGAAAAAAAGTTCAACGACTTCTGTATACAAATCAACAGAATCGAACCATTCGAATAAGGACGATATGAAACTTCCGGAATACCGGAAGTTTTTTTTATAAAAAATTTTATTTAATAGGTGCTAGTGGGGGAAGTGTGATATGCATATATCTAATAAAAAGAAAGACTAGAAAAGCAGTAATAAAAAAATCAATCAAGGTAGACAATACTTTACCATACAATACTCACTTATAAGAAAGGTCTTCAATATGTTGTACTCTAAGTTTTGTCAAAATTGGTTGCAAAAGCAGTGGAGTAATAAGGTCCTCAATCAATCATTTAATAAGTGTCCCCACTTTGGTCGCAATAAGCAATCAGATAGCGATACCGAAAATATTGTATTGAGCAAGAAAGGCCATAAAATCTTTGAGCATATATCATCGTAAAAAAATAAAATCAAGATAGATGTATCAGATTATAAGTATTTTTCAAGTGATTCTTCAAAACAACACCACTTGAAATATCGTGTAATTTAGCTACATTATACCTGTTTACTTTATTTATATAACAAAAAAAAATGAATTTTTCTTTTGAACTCTCATGAGCGACACTCACGGGAAACATCAACAAAGATGCTATGATGGGAATAGGATGATTTTTTTGATGACTTGCAGTCGTACGAATGATAGTAATTCTAGCCCTTGTAGTATTGATGATTATATCTCGATGGAGAGTATTTAAAAAAGCTGGACTTCCAGGATGGGGAATATTTATCCCATTTTATAATCGATACCTTATGTTTAAACTTGGAGGACGATCTGGACGAAATTTTCTATGGATTTTACTACCACCCGTATTTGCCATTTTTATGATCATCAATGCGTTCAAAATCGCAGAAAGATTCTGAAAACATTGGACATATGGACTTGGAATTATATTCTTAAAAATGATTTTCATTCCAATTCTCGCATTCGATGATGCAGAATATATTGGTAAAAAATCAGTAAGTAAAGTAGTAGATAAGCCAGTACATAAAGCACGAAACAAACAAATAGAAAAAAAGAAAGTGAGTAAACCAGTAGCAAAAGCTCCTGCCAAGAAAAAAACACCCATAAAAAAAGAAAAAATAATTACCAAGAAAAAATAATTACATAAAAAAGACTACAAAAAACGTCAGGAGAGATTCCTAACGTTTTTTAGTTCTATTGATTTTTTGAAGGAAATATGTATAGTCACTGTATGGGGATGCTTCTGGATTTGATAGGAGGATTCCATATATATCGACCGCCACTCTTCGACGAACGTACCGAAATAAAACAATCGTTCATTCAAAAATGCTAAAACATTAAACAGAGCTTTTGCTCTCGTTCCTAGCTACAGCCTAGCTGCCTAGTGACGTACCATCCTCGTTGTGTGACTCCTACTAGCCACGAGGCGACCAAGTAGGAAACCATTATGTTGATCAGACGAAATGCTCTGCCTGTCGATTGGCTAAGGCTCGCCTGTATGATTAACACTAAAAATCTTGGCCCATTAATTGACTATCGTGGTAGAAATCTTTATGTATGCCTTTTAGACATGGGTTCGAATCCCATCATCTCCAAATTACGGGAATTAACGTTTCAAATTGCATTGAAAGTAGTATAGATAACTGACAACTCAGGGGTGTGCAATCACTCCTTTTTTTTATAGTAGATTTTACCATTAAAGCACACCTGTATAAGCATCTGAACTAAATCGGGTTTGTTTAAATTCCATATAGCTATAGGATTTGTTATTACAGTCAAAGCCTTATCTAATAGTTTTTGATATTGAATGTCAGCTAAAGAAGGGTTATCTAATTCCTCTTGTATACACTTCTTTTCTGCATCTAGTAATGCCCACTTTTCTTCTCTCGTTTTAACGAGTTCTATATTAGTAATATTATCCAGACTATCTTCTATTTTTTTCATACTATCTTCTATATCATTGATTTTTTTGCGTTTACTATTTTCTTCAAATTTTCTATTTTTCATTCTTTCGTCCCAATGATATTTCAATCTCTCTCTAAGCATATCCGAAGCTATCTCACCAGGAGATAAAGATTTTAGTCTTTCCTTGATTTCATAATGCACCAAATCTCTAGGGACTCATTTCTTGAATAAAGGACATTTTCATCAATTGTACTTAGTAGCATTGTTACATCAATAATAAGGATGATAATCTCAAGTATGAGACAAAGATTTTCGTTTAGTCATAGGTTTTCAGCATTCTGGGCACAGTAATATTCTTTTTAGCGGATATTCATACAAATCTGTATCATATTTTTTTTTACGTAAACTAGTTGTAGGTTTATCCTTTTCCAATCTTCTTATTATTTTATCTACCACATCCAAAGTAATTATCTGAGGATGTTTCCCCTCTACCAATTCATTTACGTCCCAATCAGGATAAATAAGATATCCAGCATAAACATATAATTTCCAAGTATCCAATAGTCTATCAATAATGCTTGGATGCAATTTACCTGTCTTGTTTTTAGGACTATTAGATTGCAATCACTTTTTTACAAAAAATTTATGTAAATGGTCTTTTGTGAGCAAAATTCAGTTAGCGAATTTAGTCAGTCCTTCTCTTAATATCGTAGAAATTGTTTCATCTAACTCTAATATAATGTTTGATTTTCCTCAAATATTCTGTTTTACTGATATATATCAGAGAGGTGGTTTAGGAAAAGGTCGATATCAAGAACGTAATCTTTGTATACTCCCCCCTAATGACCTCTGTCTACTTCTTTGACTCTCCACGGCATCTACTATGAAATCTACTCACAAAGACAATAATCATTCTTCGGTTGTTGTATCTCTTATTCATCATTTACCAACAGTCACTAGTTTAGCTCAAGTACATTGTATTCTTCATACAAGATTAAACGCTCATCATATATCACTAGACCTAGAAAATCTTGAGCTCGTATCACAAATAAAATAATGAATTTTTAATTCTTTTTTATTTTCTTTTTCTAAAAATGCTATTGCCTCCAAAAATTCATTTCTATGTAGGTTTCATCACTTCTCCGCTTCATCCTTAAATATTTTTACTATTTCAACTGAAGGATTTTCTCTACTAGCCCATAATTCACAATTTCATTGCTGTCTTTCAATACCGTGACCACTAGTTTTTTGTTCCTCGGTAGATACTCTCAAATAAATAAGTCATCTAGGATTAGAAATTATCTTAGTTTTCTTTTCAGGAACTAAAATTTTTTTGCTAACAAGGTCGTATTGTAATTTTGTCCTTTTACCCATATTTTATTACACCTAGATATAAATATTATTAAGCAGTATATAATTAAGTATTTTGTATGAAAAATAAAGTGTAATAAATAATTATTGATTTTGGATATCAAAATCACATTCTTCAACTAACAGATAAGCTATTGTATCAATCATAGTATACAATTCTTCAATTTTCTCATCTGGTATATGAGAGTACTTAGATTTATAATATTCAACATCTTTCATTATCTATCAATACATCTTATATTAAAATATTGGCTTCTCTTGGATAGAAATCTACCCCTGTTTGACATCTTATGACGTCAAACCGATACAAATTACCTTTGTTTGTTTTTTATCGTGCTTTCATCAAATTTTACGAATTTTTTAATCTCCTCGTATTGTTCCCAATACCATAGAAGATTTTTATATCTCCCATAGATGAGTCAGTGAGCATTAAACTCTCTGGATAATTGGAAATAATCTAGCTTTGATGGGGTTTCTGGTTTAGTCGATTGCATATATTCTTATTAGATTATAAAAATCAGGGTATATATATGCTTATCAACCCGTGTATGTAAGAAAATACATTCAAACAAGACAAAACAGATAATCCTAATTTACACCTAGGAAAATGAATATTTTTATGCAAAACAAAAAACGTGTATGTTCTACACGTTTATTATATTTCATATTAGGATTTAGTTATTTTTTATACCTGACATAGAATCAAAGTCATTTTTTACCTCATTCCTTAGAATCTATAGATATTTTATTGGAACATCTTGATAGAATTTTTTTACAATAATTCCTAGGTCCTTTCCAGTAGTCTAATGTCTTATCGGTTAAATCAGAATTTTCTTTGTTTATAAAATCAAAGTACCTACCAGCATCCTTAAAATAGGAGGCAAAGTCTTTATCTGTATGTATTTCACATATCCCATCCTGTTGTTTCATCTGTTTTGTATTGATGTATCTCACTACTGCATAAAGGAATTTTAATCCAGAAGAAAACTGTCAATCAGCAAGCAAAGGTGATTTAGGTTTTGGTGTGTCCTTAGTAATATATAATTCTACGCCTTTCTCAAAAAGTTTCCTCATATTGTCATAGGTATTATAATCAGACATAGCAAAATTACCCAATATAAAACATATTCAGGGAATTATGATTATATCTCATAATTTCATCGACTGTATATTAGGTTTGCTTTCATTAGACGTAGCTTTTAGAACTTTCATTCTTTTTTGTTCAGCTATTTGGTCTTCTAATCTTTCTATTTTCCTAATACGTTCTTTCTCTGTATCTTTAGTATACATAGCAAGCACATCATCAACATAATAGTCTTTCTTGGTTAACGATTTTATTTCATCCTCATATTTCTTAATCAATCTATCTTCTTCTTGAGTATTAATTTCTACCATCTTTTGTAGTTATACAAGGGTAAAACAACATTTGGCCCAAAAGTATACATATGCTGTCCTGTAGATAAATAACTATTTACAGCATTTCGTCACTTATCGTCCTGCGAATTATTTATTAGATTTTTTTATAAAAGTCTATCTGTTTTAATATAATTTTTATGTCGTTTTAGTGGCGTTAAAATGTATCTGTTTATTTTCTAACTTTTTTCTTCTTTTACCTAGATTCCTCTCATTAGAATATTTTAGTCGCCCTCATCAACATAAGCATCACATATCATCTTACTTCCTTCAAGTTCGGGTCGATGTTTGTGATTATTCAATCCTTTTTTAGTGCCTTCAAATGCTCTATATAATACGGTGTTCAGTTGTTGTATTTGTTTCCATATAGTATTCTTGATAGAACTGTTCCAAATTCTGCTCTAGTTACTAATCAGTTTGGATTAAAGTTTTCCATTCCCACTCACATAATGCCTAACTGGCAAGATAGCTTAATATAAGATTTCATTTCTACTGATTGGGTTGCAATATCTTTGAAGTTACATTGACGTCAAGTATTTATTACTCCACTCATAATCTTAATAGCATAATTGCTCATCATCTTTGCCATATGAGCTCTAGTTAGATATCAATTCAAATCCGCTTTTTGTATTGTTTCTTGAGTTATTATTCAAATCTTGTAGGCAAAAAGATAGGCATCTATAAATTCTTTAGAAAATCCACTCATACTTCAAGTTAGTAATTGTGTATTCCCACTATTATTAGCTCCTGTAGTATTTGAACCAGTGTTAACGGTCCCTGTATTTGTTGTTCATCATCCTCAACCTCATCACCCACCTCAACCTCATCATCAGCCAGATGATTCTGTGTTGATTACAAGTCAGGTACTTTGTACTGCTGTTCCAATTGCTCACAATGAGGATACTGGAGTAACTTGAAATTTTATAGTCTTAGCTTGGTCTGATGATAAAATACTATAAGTTTTTGTAGTTGCTCAAACAATTTCTGTATTGTCTCTATACCATTTATAGGTTGATATTCCCTCTGGGGGACTATAAAAATTCATTACAGTAGCTTTATATCAATTCGCCTGGTCGTCATATACAATGTAAGGATTGTTGTTATTATCTATAGCTAAAGAAGTATAACCAACTACTCCTGATGAAAATCCTGGAGTTCCTACAGTTTCCCAAGAAACTCAATTAAATTTTTTCACAGTAGATTTTTGTCCACTTCCATAATCTACATATGAAATATATGAGGTATTATTATTGTCTATACGCAAAGACAGAGAATATACTTGGTCTGATGAAAAACCAGAAGTTCATACAAATTCCCAGTTCATTCAATTGAATTTCATTACTGTTAATTTATTTCAATTAGAATTATCAGCAAATGCCATATATGGAATATTATTACTATTGATAGCAAAGGATGTATGAACTGTCTGACCTGGTGAAAAACCAAGAGTTCATACAGCTTCCCAATTGGTTCAACTGTATTTCATTACTGTTGCCCTTCATCAATTTCCCACATCATTATATGCAACATATGGGACATTATTACCATCTATTGCAAATGACACATAGTTAGCAGTTCCCGATGAAAATCCTGGCATACCTACAGTTTCCCAAGAAACTCAATTAAATTTCATTACTGTTGCTCTTTGTCAATTTCCCGCATCTCTATACGCAACATATGGGATATTATTGTTTATTACCAATGATATATATTCTGATTGTCCCGATGAAAATCCTAGCATCCCTACAGTTTCCCAAGAAACTCAATTAAATTTTTTCACTGTTGCTTTATTTGAATTTCATATATCCATATATGCAACATATGGGATATTATTGTCATCTATACCTATAGATGTATAAATTGCTCCTCCAGATGAAAATCCTGACATTCATACAACTTCCCAATTGGTTCAACTGTATTTCATTACTGTTGCTTTTCCTCAATTTCCCACATCATTATAAACTACATAAGGTACATTATTATTATTCATTGTAATAGATGGATAATATACTCCACTTGAAGAAAATCATATTCCTCCTACTAAGTCCCAAGTAATATTTGTATATCCATAAGTATATACTCCTGTAAGAGTTTGACCAACATTAGGAGTACCAGTAATTGAAACACTAGAGACAACTGGTGCTGAATTTATAATTACTCCTGAACTTTGTTGTAGATTTCAAGTGGTACCGATGATTGGGACTGGAACGACTCCGAATCTTATAGTCTTGCCAATATCTGATGATTGGACGTTATAACCTATTCCTGTGGCTCAAGTTATCAATATTCCATCTCTATACCAACTATAAACCGATGTTCATTCTGGATGGACACCAAATTTTAAGACATTGGCTCAAGAGCCATTACCATATCATATATATGGCATATTGAAAGCATCTATAGCAATAGAAGAAGGATATCTGTTTGGCAATGAAAGACCTGAATTTCCAACACCGACCCAACTGGTACCGTTGAATTTCATAACAGTTGCTTTATTTTGGTCTGAAGTGTTTGCATATGTTATATAGGGAACATTATTATTATCTAATGTCATATCGACATACGTTGCAAGACCAGATGAGAGAAACATGGTTCAAACATACTGTCGAATAGTTCAATTGAATTTCATCATAGATGCAGGACCATGGTTGATACCGGTAGATAAACCCATTGCCATATAAGGAACATTATTATGGTCCAAAGTGAAAGAAATTGTTTCCACGCTATAACTGGAAAACCCTTGGGTTCAAACGAGGTCTCGTCACGTGCCATTAAACTTCATAACAGAAACATTCCCAGCAGCAAGATATGCAACGTATGGGATATTGTTATTATCCAAAACAAGATTTATATTAGTAACATTGTCTGTTCCTAAAGAAAATCACCAATCTCAAACATAATCTCGTCATGTTCCATTAAATTTCATTACTGAAACCTTAGAACTAGAAGCATAAATTGAGTCAATAAATGCTACATACGGGATATTATTATTGTCTATAGCCAAAGAAACTTTAGCATCACCACCAGGTGAAAAACCTAGAGGTCAGACAACTACTCGGTCTGTTCAACTATACTTTTTTACCGTGATTTTATTTTTGTAAATCCCAGCTCACTGTGTAGAATCTGAATATGCTATATAAGGAATATTATTTTTGGCCATTGCAAATGAATAACCCACTGTTCCTGTAGAAACTGGTGAATTTCAAACAAGTTCTCGACTAGTTCCATTAAATTTTCTAACTCGTGGCAAATCAAGATTATCTAGATACGCTATATATGGTATATTTAGAGAATTTAATATAACAATAGGAGAAAAGGCATCTCCCGAAAAAGACATTGGAGTTCCTACATCCTCCCAAACACTAGCCGGTGTCGAATAAGTATATCCTCAAGTCAATATCTGTCCGACATTTGGAGTACCAGTAATCGTAAGAGTTGTTGCTGAAGGAACACTTGAAGCAAAAACGCTTATATTACTACCAAACAATAAAAACCCAAAGATAAAGCCGAGAATCAAGAAAGAAAACTTTTTCATTTACAGTATTAGAAAGTAATAAAATTTATAATCAAATTATTTCAACATCACCATTTCTAGTAAACCATTCTCTAAAAAAATCGTCTGCTTCCTCTTTCGTGTCAAATCTTTCTTCTGCTGATAAATCTACTTCCTTATATCTTATAGTATCTCAGTTAATATCGACCGAAATCATACCAGCTGGAACCCATTTTTTCGATTCCAATAGTTGGTAAGAATTAACCCTAAATTGTGACATATTATCAATTAGAAAATAAAAATTAATTTTCCATATAATTTTTAATAAACCCATTAAAATCAGTAACTGATTTACAATCTTTTGTTTGGTCGATGAAATAGCAGTAGTTACTAGGTTTACCTAGTCAATCCTTACCAAATGTTCCATTTGCATATTCTTTATTTTCAAAAACATCATATAGAATTTCAGAAATTCCAGAATCATCAAAAAATCTTTCTGTAATTAGAATAAAGCATTTATTTTGGTTAACATTATAGTGGTTTTGGTAATCCCAAGTGTTAATATCTGCTTTTTTATTATCGAAAAATATCTTTGCTTGAGTCGCACATTTTTGTTGAACATCAATACTAGCAGTATTTGAGGTATCTATCTGCTGAGTTTCCTGGTTATTTGTACATCAAGATAAAAACATCAACATCATAAGAACAAAAAGAGTTATCATATTTTTCTTCATTTATACATATTAGAAAATAAAAATATTTTTATTGGTTATTTTCTAAAATCATATATACCTATGGACTCATAACGTAAAGATATGTCAGTCTTTATCTTTTCATACTATGTTTGAGGTTTTTTTATTTATTGTGAATTCATAAATATCATCATACAACACTAACTCCTCATCATTATTACGCCTAACCAACAATTTTTGTAAACTCGTATTAGCTAATCATCATCTGTTTCAAATAAAATCTGTATAGAAATACAATGTTTTATTGCTTCTATCCATTACTCAATAGATTATGTATGCTTCATACATTTTTTTTGATGCCTCGAAATTAATAGGATTTACAAATCATCACGCACTAAAAGAATTTTCATCACCATAGGTGTATCAACCATCTGAAGATATATACCGGGATTTGGGAACAAAATACCAAACAAGCAGAATTAGATTAATTAACAAGGAAATATATACGACATACGAATATCTTTTTTTCATTTACAGTTTTAGAAAATAAATTATTTAAAAAGCCTTAGAAGATATCCATCCTCTTGTTCAATACATATCAATATTATACCAAAGTTCATCATCAACATACTGATAATCAAATATATCAACCGTGTTTGTGGGGTCTATTTTCTGAATAATATTTCAATTTATTCAAGGACTTGTTCTCAAATTGACACCATACTTTATCTCATAGCTTCAATTCATCAATGGAGTTTCTAATATTACTTTAACCATATTCTCCATTGGGGCCTCCATAACACTATCGCTTTTTTTATCGTAATATTTTACGTAACACGTATTAGCATATTCGTTATAATATGCCGACATAAAATTGTTATATTGTAATTTCAGACTATCTCATCTTTCTTGGCATTTCAAATTATTTTCAAAATTTTGCTTTTGCTGTAAAGCCAAGTCTGCCTCTTCTTTATCTATTCTTTTTTGTTCTATTTGTTGATTAATTTGTTGTTGTAGCAAATCATTTTGTTGCTTAAGTTGAGCAATTTCCTCTTTGCTAGTACATCACATCAAGAAAAAGATAGATAATAGAGTAACCGAAAGAAAAACCTTTTTCATCTATGGTTTTAGAAATTTAAAATATTATCAATCGCAAGCACATCCAACTGGTTGATGGCAAGTATAGCTTCTACTTATACAAGAGTCCCCACACGCCTTACCTTTACTACAGGTTTTACAACAAGCACTTTGGCTAGGTGTATCATAATTAGTGTTATTATTATCATTATTAGGTATGTTAGTATTATAGTTATTAGACGTATCAACATTATTGCTAGGATAGTCAGAAGTAGTAACAGCAGATTCTTGTATTGCTTGTTTTTGTAGTTCTACCTGTTGTTGTAATATACTATTTTGTTGTTTTAGTAGTTCAACTTCTTGAGAGTTTCTGCATCCAGTTAACATCAACAAAACCATTATTCATAGGGACATAGTTAGTAATTTTTTCATTTACAATTTTTGAAAATAAAATTATTTAGGAAGCCAGGTAGCTGCAGTTTTTAGATAGTTAAGTGTATATTGTCAAAAATATCAATCTGCTCTCGATATAATAGGGATATTATCTCACTCTTTCATTCATACAATTATTTGCATAGATTTTACGTCTCACGCTAACAATAATTTAATAATCAGTCCTTTTAAAGCGGGTTGCTGAAAATTATTTAGGATATTTATCACTTCTTGATATGTCACCCCTCAATATAGTTTGGGAATGCTTTGTTGTAGTTGAGTTACAGAAATAGTTAATGTAGGTCAAAAGTCTTCCATAGATGATTCAGCTAACATTTGATTGTTATCATAATATTTTACATAACAGGTACCAGCTATCTCATTATAATAAGCTGAAAAAACATTATTGTACTGTACCTTTAATTTATCTCATCTTTCTTGGCACTTTAAGTTTTTTTGAAAATTTAGATTTTCTTGATTCTCTTGTAATTGTGACTGTAGCAGGTCATTTTGTTGTTTAATCCTTTCGGCATCTTGATTGTTTGTACACCCTGAAAGAAATATTAGAGTAGCCAAAGCCAACAAGATTGTTATTGATTTATTCATAGGAAATGAAAAATAAATAAATTATCAAACCTATTCTTCTAGATTACGCTTTTAATAATCTTTTATGCGTAATATACAAGACAATATTTGACAATATCCGATAAATATTTATAGTACAAAATGGTTTTTTTAATGAAAGTTACTGTATCAACTTATGGATATATAATCAGGATTTTATTCGGGGATACCCCCTACCCATCTACGGGTTTATAAGTCTAATTTCATACAAGCATCTTCTATTTCGTCATTAGTAATTCATAGATATCTCTTAGTGACAGACATATTACTATGGTTTAGTTTATGCTGTATAACTTCCAAAGATATACCCTTCATTCTTGCTTGATATCATCGTGTTTTTCTAAGCGTATGCCCTCAATAATTACCAATCAATCAAACATCTTTACACCATTGGCTAAGCATAAGCCAAGCCATTTTTCTACCTATCGGCTTATCTCACGGCTTATTAGTTCTCCTATGGAAGAATATATAATTATTATAATCTTTCAGTATGTTTGGATAGATTTTTTGATATTCCCATAAAGTGTTTTTGACCTTAGGTGTTATAGTAACTCTATGAGGTTTAGATGTCTTAGTTTCTTTCAAGTCAAAATATTCTTTTACGTTCCCCTGTTCATCAAATAAATCACTAACTCTAATGGAGAGTAAATCTGATATTCTCAAGGCTGAGTTAATCCCAAGTTCAAACAATAATAGATTTCTTATATCTCATTCTCATTTGAGAATATTTTTGATTTGGGCTATTTTTTTTAAATCTCTAATCGGTTCAACAAATTGCATTCAAGATTTAGTAATTTTTTCATTGGATAGGTCAGTCATCTCATTGGACATAAATCAGATAAAAGAGTATTACGTCCATAAGATAACAATCCGATGGAAGAAATCAAGAGCAAGTTTACTTATTCTAAGAGCAATAAAAAAATCTTATGGACAGAATACTAATTGTGTCTAATAGAAAAAAGCCAACAATAAAAGTTATTGCAAAATAATGCTAATATAATATAACAATTGAGATATAAACAGATTCCAGAATTCTTTATATATTAGATTGGTTATGAAAAAAAATATTACTAACGAAAAAGAACTTAATAAATTTTGGGAAGCAACCAAAAAGAAGTATAAATTATGTAAAGATACTAAAGAAATGATAGAATATAATACAACAGCAGGAGACCCCAAAAAATTTGATAGAAATTTTGGCTTCTGTTGGTCTGTATTTTCTATTTTATTTATCTTGTGAAGCTTGTTATTTGTTGGTTTGTTCATTACTCAAATGTATTGGTTTCTTTTCTCGCACATACGAATACAACCAATACGATATATTATTCTATGAACAACTGCTTTGATATGCTTTCCATTTGTAATTTATGAAAATTATAGCAAAAAGTTAGATCTCATTTGTTATGCACGAAGAGAAACAATGGAATATCAAGAACCACACGATTGCAGAGAACATACAGGAAAAAGATATGATATCTCAAGAATGTCTAATCTTAAAGTAAAAACCATTACGGGTTTATTAAAATTCTCTATGTGGTATATGCAATTTATGACATTTGCTATAATATTGGCAGGACTGTTTTGAATAATCTATTATCGGAACAATATAATTGAACTTATTACATTGAAAGCAATATGAATCAGTATAATAATTTTACTGATAATAGTAATCATAATCATATCCCAAAAGAAAAAATAATTATTTTTTTATATTATAATTACAAGATAATGGGAACGTTTAGACACATCATCAGATACGGACTATCAATCATAATGATTTTAATATGATTAATTCAAGGTGGAGAGGATCCTACCTCTTGAACAATTTTCCTTTGAATAGGAGTAATATTGCTTTTTGTTTCTACAATTATCCATGAAGATGATTATTAGTACAAACACAGCCAGAACAAACCCTTTATATATAAATTGAACTTGATGCAAATTTTCAAAAGAGGCCTATGTCATCTGATATGATGTAGCAAAATAACTATAGCAGAATGAGATTATTATTGTTGTGCTAGATGTTGAGAAATTTTATGAAACATAAAAATGATTAATCGGTTAATGCCAATAATAATATATAAAGATTGACATCTTTATTGTAATTTTGCTTATGAAAAAGATGTTTTTGATGGTAAAAATCATTCATCATCCTTTAAGGATTATATATGATATTATTTTAATGAAAGAGAGCTATGGTTAGTAGACAAAAAAATAGTTAAAAGAATGAAATTTCTTTTTGAAAGGCACGAAGCATTACCACCAAAGGATCTCTAAACCATAAATACAACAATCTATATAGTGTATATCCCCTATTCTGTTAACTCTACAAACCAGAACTAATAACTATCCATATTCATCTTTTCTTCACTAACCTTCAGACTATCATATAACGTAACAATCAAGAACTGATTTTTAGCTAATTCCTGCTCCAGTGGGTGTAACAAATTAAACGCTATCTCCACCAAATGGGTATTTGTAAGGTCAATAGACCTTAAATGAGCATAGATAAGCGGGATTTCAGGTGTTTGAAATCCTGTTTTTTTGTTATAATAAATTTTGCTGTTAAATAGAATACCTATGAGCATTCTTTGTAGTTCTATGTTCTGTAAGTCCCGTATGAACTTGGGGTTTATTAGAATAGCTTTGGTGTTTGAAATAAGTTTATCAATATCTATATCCTGCTCAGAAGATGTCTCTTTTATCTTGAATTGTAAATTTTCTTTTTCTTCAGTTAATGTAATAATCTTGTTCTCATATAATTCAATCATTTGTTCTTTGGTCGTTCCTTGTATTTTATCCATAAAGGCATTAATCTCTTTATCTATTCCATTGATTCTTTTGGTTTTATCTTTCAATAAATCGCTTTTAATATTGCCTTTTTCTTTCCAAACATTCATCATTACCATTTCAAACAATCAAAGAGTGTCTTCATCTATTTTAAATGTGTCTAAATATGAGACAAATTCCGTATGAAGAATATTGTGCATAATATTTATAGTCTTTATTTTACCATTCTCGTCTTTCAATCTACATGAGTAGTAGAAATATAACTTGTTTTTGCCTTGTGATGGTCATCATGAATAGTAAATATTACTCTCACTATCAATAAGAAATCCTCTTAAAGGAAGCCTCTTTCAAATATCTGATTTGCTAGATTTATTATAGAAAGTTATCGGATGTAATCTTTCTGATATTTTACTCACCAATGATAAATCAATGATTGATGGATGCTTTGCGGGTATCATATTTACTTCCCAATCAGGGTAATTAATATATCCAGCATAGAATAATAATCTATCTCTTTCTAAAAGCCTTTGAGCAAAGGAAAGATAAATTTTGTTTCACCTTCTTGTCTTAAGTCACCTCTGATTTAAAAATTCTTTAAGCCCCTCTTGTGTTGTTATCATTCAACGGGCGAATAGACCTAATGCTTCTTTTATAATTTTAGCGTCTGGCGATAATTGGAGTATTCTTCCTCATGTAGGTCAATCAATATATTCATATCAAGGTGGTGGATACATCATCCGATAGTCAAGCAAATATTCATCTTGAATTTGCTCATATTCTTGGTTTAAAAACGACTTCTTTTCATAATATTTTTTTAAAATCTTTCATAGAATATTTTATCGGAAGATATTTATTTGGAAATATTTTATATATATTTCTTTTATCCGATAAATATTTTATACAATTATAATTATTTAATTGTAGTTTATTCGTCTTTTGAGCTATTATCTTGGTTAAAAGTCATTCTTTATAAGGGAATATATATTTACAGTTCAATTTTTTTATTTTTTGTAGTAAATTCATATCTTTAAGTATTATTTCATGTAGAGATCATTCTCCCGATATTTTAATTACATTATTATTAAGGAGACCTATATTCTTCAAATATTTTATAAGAGAATCATCAAGATAAGTACTAAAAATTCATAATTTTGCATTTTTTTGACTCACTAAAAACTTATTTAGGTATTGTTTTGAAAATTCATAACGATCTTTACGACAAAATTCCTGCATCGTATCAGGTATAAAAACAGAGTCTCATAATATATTTTGTAGTGAACTGAATGTCTTTATTATATTATTTAAGTCTCTTATCATAAAGTCTTGATTTTTTCTGCTAAAAAGTCTAGTTTAATTAAATCAATTAGTTTTTTATTTTCTATATATTTTTCTATTTCATTCACAGAGACCCATTTAAAATCTATAAGCTCTCAGGTTATTTCTAAATTAATAGTTCATTTATCATTATAACTTAGTAAGAACATATGATCTTCTTTTCCTATAAAGAATTCATTTTTATTTAGTATTTTCCATTCTATTTCTTCTTGAGAAAAGTCTTTTTTAAATGAATTTTCAAATTGATGAACAATTTTTAAATCTTGTTGTATAAGTCATGTCTCTTCATATATTTCTCTAAAAAGAGCTTCATTGAGTGTTTCTCACATTTCAACCCCTCATTTGGGGAAGGTCCAATCTTGTCACCATAAAGCATTTTTTCATATAAACACATATCATTCTTTATTAAAAATAATAGCAAGGGCATTTTGTCTATATCATCATAAGGATTTTTTATCCATCTCTACTCTATAAATTTAATAAAACAATCTATTTATTATCCAATAGTATCGTTTTTTCAATAGATACCTTAAATTAAAATTGAATTTTAAAAAGATAATCATATTCTAAAGATAAATCACCAATCATATTTATCTAATATTTGATAGTTATGGAAAAAGAAGTAAACAATGTTCTACGTATATCTATTACAAATAAATGTAATTTTAATTGCATTTATTGTCCAGACTATATGGAAGTATTTGAGCCAGTACCCGATAATAGTATCGAACTAACTAATGATGAAATAATAAAAATTGTCCAGGATGTAACATCATTGGGAATTAAAAAAGTATCTTTGACTTGATGAGAACCATTA
>CAZTFP010000027.1:0-16960 GCA_964613015.1 uncultured Candidatus Peribacteria bacterium
ACAATGTCCATCATCCTGACAGAAACATCTCAAGCGCGTTAAACCACTCAGTTCACCTGGTCTTTCATCACGATATAAATTTGCAAAATCTGATATCCTTATCGGCAACTCTGTATAACTTCTTTGCTCTGCTGCATATATTTGTGTATGCTGAGGACAGTTCATCGGCTTGAGAAAATATTCTTCTTCTGAATAATTTGATACCACTCTCATCATATCTTCTTTGTATTTGTCATAATGTCCTGATATTTTGAAGAGTTCTGCTTTGTTCATATTTGGTGTATGTACTTCTTGATATCAAATATCTGACTGAAGTTCGTTTGAAAATCTGATGATTTCTTTTCTTATGATATTTCCTTTGTGTGTGTATAACGGCAATCCAGGACCTACTAATTCAGAAAAAACAAAGAGTCATAATTTTTTTCCCAATACTCTATGATCACGTTTTCTTGCTTCTTCCATCATCTCGATATATGATTTCAATGCGTTTTTGTCTTCAAATGCAAGTCCGTAAATTCTGGTCATCATAGGATTTTTTTCATTTCCTCTCCAATAAGCACCCGCAATTTTATCGAGTTTGAATGCATCAGGATTGATCTCTTTTGTAGTCTCTACGTGTGGTCATTCACACATATCGATGAAGGTAATAAATTGAGTTAAAAATTCAGCATTCAGAATTCAGAATTTTTGAAGTTGTTTATTTATTTTTTCATATTTGGTAATATATTCTTCCTTACTGCCTTTGAGTAAATTATCTTTTGCGCTGAGAGGAATCGTATTGATGTAGTAAGAAAAGACGGTTTCACCTTCAGCCTTGAATTCTTCGATAAGTTCTATCTTAAACTCTTCACCAAGCATAGTGATAATCTCTTTTGCTTGATCATATTTGAGTTCTATTCTATGAAATAACTGACTCTCTTTGACGATCTTGACCATCATTTTGTTGATCTCCTTGAGCTGTTCTTCCTTACATTCTATTCATTCAGAGAAAATGAAATCATAATAAAACCCGGTTTCTATAGCAGGTCCGATACCAAGTTTTGCAAGTGGATCTAGTGCTCTCTGGACTGCTTGCGCCAATACATGAGAAAGTGAATGACGTGGTTTCAAAATCGATTCTTCCATAACTATGTGTGAGATATATAAAATCATACTGTGGTGCTGTAGTGTAATGTTTTAGTACCAAAAAAACAAGAATATTTTTGTAGTAATTATTGTTCTTATCCAATCGTTGGAGAGAGGTTTGTGGTGAGATAAAAAAGTCTTTAGATATTTGACAAATAATTTTTTGTAAATATACTTATGGTATAGCTTTATTGTTGTAAAAATAAACGATGGACAAAAAACAATATGTTTTGCGTATGTTGGATACGCTTCAAGACACTTGGCCACTTGCCAAAGGATTGAAAATTCTCATCAACGCCAAACCCTTGGACGAAACACTTATCGATCTTTTGATCACTACATTTAAGGAAACTATCAAAACTATTGATAACGAAAAACAAAAAGCAAGCCTCCAAAAGGCTACTAGCTTCTTGGAAAAAGTCAAAGAACAAGAAATCAAATCTCGTGAACAAGACCAAAAAGATATCAATGAATTAGAAAGTATGCTTTCTAGTATTTAATTTTACTCTATAAAAAATTATTATCATGGGATGAGAAATTAAAACTGAAGCTCCAAAAGTAGAAACTCCTGAGGCGAAAGCAGCTAGGGAAACTAAAGAGTTTGGTGATAATCTAAAAAAGGTCACGGCAGAATTGAAAGATACTAAGAAAGATCCAGAAAAGATTGCTAGTCTATTGGATACAAAATTTCAAGAGTGACTTAAAAAACTAAGTACAGGTACAGAATCAGATAAAAAACAACTTGCTGACCTTAAATCATTGGTTGAATCAGTACAAACAGACAAGACCATAACTCTTGATGATAAGGACAAAGCTGCACTAACATCTTTATTGGCGCTTATTGCTCCACTTACTACAACATATACTGCAGAAGTAATCACACATAATGATGAATTTAAATCAACTAAAGTAGTAGAAGAAACAGATCAAACAAAATTTGATTCATACAACCAAAATTCTGATAACTTGAAAGCAGCCAAAAATAAAATTATATTGCCCGAATACAACAATCTTCCATGAAAAAAACTTATAGAAATAGCATTGAATTCTCCTACAAAAACCAATATTCAAGAACTTCAAGGGTTCTTATATACAAAAGTAAATAATACTGATAAAAATCAAACAAAAGATCTATTAAAAACAAAAAGTTTTAATAAAGTGACTGGAGCTCGAGATTGAAGACTTGGAGAAAAAACCTTTGCTGCATTTGATCAATATCTAACAACATTTGCTGGTGAAGTCACAACAGCAAAAACTGAAGCACAAAAAACTCTTGATGCAAAAAAAATAGCCGACGAATCTACTGCAAATACAGTAGTCACAACTACAGAAAAAATAAAATCCAATGCTGAAACAATCTTGGACAACCAAGCGGCACTTGCTATCGTTAATAGTAAAATCACGTATGCGCATCCAGAACGAGCAGACAAGGCAATCAAAGTAGCTGATGATATGAAAACGATTAGCTACAGAGGAGCTGTATTTAATATTCCACCAAAGACTCTTGTTACTATAAACAATGCAAAAACAACGTGATGAATGTCATTTAAACCAGAAAATTTTATTACCCTTTTGGACCCTACAGAAAGCAAGAGCTTTACTGATCGAAAAGCAGAGAAAGATAAAGAAGTCGATGCAAAGATTATGACCTATGATGCAAATACTAATAGCTATGTTTATGGATGAAAATATATATCTAGAGATGCTATCGGAACTGGCGCAGATCAAATGACCTTGGAAACTTTCCAGACCGAAGTAGATAAAATGAATATGAACAATAATAATGAATCTGCCACAACTACCAAAAGAATCTCAGCTGATGGTAGTGTTATCACCAAAATCAAAGATTTTCAATATGGGAATGGATACAAAATCAAGACTAGTACCCTTGATGATAAAATGCAAAACGTCGCTACTACCAAAGTAGAAGTCAAAAGAGGTGACAAAGAAAAGACCGTTACTAAAACTTTTGATGCTCAAGGAAGGACAGATACCTTCACCAAAGTAAAAACCAACGGAGATGTAAAAAAAGAAAAAATAAGAACATTTGATGATGAATGAAGAGTAATAGATTTCACCAAAAATATAGAAAAGAAAGATAGTTTCAAAGAGAGAGCAACCACAAAAGAAATGGATATAGATAATATAACTACAGACGTCATTCCTGCATCTGCCGCTGATATTAGTAAAGCGCTTAATGATATATCAAAAAAGACGCCACTTATAATCCCTATGCCTATTAATGGAGTCCCTGTAACGGTAAACGTACCAACCAATTCGTTATTCAACAATTATGACATTAAAAATAGTGGTGAAAAAATTAATATTTCACTCAAAAAGGAATGAACACCATTGAGCAAGACAGACTTTGATGCTATGTTTAAAACATTATTGACTGATGCGGGTATCACCAAACTTGCCATGAAGGAGTATAACGAACAAGGTTCAAAAACAGAAAAAGATAATGTCACCACAAAATCAGTAACTGAACGTTCATTTACCGTCAATGAAGGTACAAGTCAAAATAAGCCAGCAAGCCAAAAGATTATAGCAGGTGATCAAAAATGAACGATACCAAATAATTTAGCATAATCATCAATATATCACATATTTCCACTCGCATTTTCATTAGAAATTCTTGACCAAAAGACTATCATATGTTGAGTAAAGCTTGAAGCTCAAAGCATGAAGCACTATACAAGTAATATTACCTTATTGTGCATCTAGCATCAAGCATTTAGCATATAACATATCTAATGATTATTTATCTTTTGGTTCCTGTCATAGCTGTAGCAGTCGCCTTTGTTGGACTTAAACTTTTTCGTCGACTGAATATCTTGGACAAGCCAGGAAATGATCTCAAAAACACCAGAAAGCCTGTGCCTACTATCCAATGAATATTTGTCTACTTAGGATTTTTTATCAGTGTTGCGCTCCTCTTTCCCCAATATTTACATAATAATTTATTCTGGGGACTTTTTGTAGGTGCACTTCCTATCGTCGTATTTGAACTCTTCGAAGAATTGAATTATATCGGTAAAATCAGTTTCAAAATCCCCCCATCATTGAGATTGGTCTGACATATTGCAGGCGCATTATTAGCAGTCCGAATATGAAGTTTTGGTCATCAAGAATTTATTATCAGTGGACATATACGAACCATACCACAATGGCTTCTGGCATTGGGATTTGCTGCTTGGGCTATTCTCTGTATCAATGCTATCAACCGATTTGATGGGATTTATGGTCAAGCAAGTGGGGTCTCTAGTATCGGATTTTTGACGATATTTTTGCTAATCCAGTTTGTGGTATTTAGACATTATACTAATTTTACTGAAGTGAATATGCAGACATTATTGTTTGTAAAAAATATTTCTTTCATATTGTTTTGTATCAGTCTCGTGTCTACGGTGGTGGAATATAAACCGCTTGGACTGGTAAGAGACGTGGGTATTATGTTTTTTGGATTTAGTCTAGCATATTTGTCCGTAGTATGATGAGCAAAAATAGGAACATTGATTGTAGCCTTGTCCTTGGTGATTTTTGACGCAATATGGGTCTGATTATGGAGAATGTTTATAGTTAAAAAAAATCCACTCAAAGGAGATTATACCCATCTCCATCATAGATTACTTGGGCTTGGTCGAAATAGAAAAGAAGTGAGAGCCTTTGTACGAATTCGATCACTCATTATGATGATATTTATCTTGATACAATGAACTGATAGAAGCAATAAATTGATTATTTTCACCGTGATGGCTTTGGTATTTTTTGGGATTAATTACTATCTTTTTGTGATCAAAAAGTTGCCATGTGGTCTAGCCATGAAAAAGTAAGAGCTAAAATAGTCTAAAATATTTCCGGGAAACAAGAGGAATTGTTTTCTAATTTTTTTGTAAAAAAAGGACCCCGAGAAAAACTTCGGGGCCGGTAATCATCAAGGGTAAACTTGATAATAGTAATTGAACAAAGCAGAATTTGAAAAACCTTGGTGATTACTTAATGTCGAGTATATATCTTTTTGTGTAAAAAACAAGAAGATTTTTGTCTATACCTATCCTTTGTTGTATAGGTGTTTTTTAAAAAAAGCCCGGCCATGAATATCATGACGCGGGTTCTGTCGATGCAAACCAACTTCTTTGAAAAACCTTTCTTCCAGGGTTGAAACGTCAACCCATTCATTACTTCACTTTTGTTGGAAGCAGGAAAACAAAATCCAAAGCTTGGGAAAATCACCGACCAAGTATTGTGTATCTTACATATATATAATCTGTATGTTATCTATACTATATATATTATATTAGAAAAAGCAATAGCTTTTTGCTAGTATTTTTTATTTGACAAAATATACTATTTTAGATATAATTGGGGTATTTATTTGGTACTCTTTGGTGTGAAAAAAAAACTTGCTATACTTGCTCTTGCTACTCTTGGATTTACCGAACCTACCATCGGAAATATTTCTCATATCCAAAAAGATACAGATAAAAATCTCATTGAAACTTTTCAAGATGATCCAAATAATGAAAAAAAATCAGATACCTTTTATATACAAGAACAAGTAAAATCTCATGAAGATATTATCAACACCAACACTGAGCAACTATTGAAAACTTATGGACAAGAAAGATGAATGGAAATAATTAGAGAACATGTATGTATAGAACTCAATACTGTAAGACAAAACAATAATTTACAAAAACTTAATCAAAACAAAAGACTAACAAGAGCTGCTCAAGAATATGCAAAATATTTGTCTGAAAATAATCGACATAATCATAAAGATAAATCATGAATATGACATCGTCAAAGAATCAAAGATACCTGATATCCTTTTGAAAATCCAGGAGAAGTTATCGCTAACTGAGCGTTTACTATTGAAGATCTGATTATCCTGTGTCTCTATTCTCAGGAACACTTAAACCAAATCAACTGAACATATTTTTCTGATGTAGGTGTATGATATTGTAACGGATCTCGAGTAATTGATCTTGGTGGTAATAAATAGTATTATGTGGTATATGTTCGCTTTCCATTTGTTATAGCATCTTTGACATATATTTTTGTCCATTTGGACATATATTCTGAAATGTATTTATCTGTTTTGTTGGGCGGCATGATGTACTGTCCATTTTTTTCTATTACTACTCATTGGGATTTCATTTCTTCTAATATTCATTTATGTACTGAGTTATTTACATCCAGATTGAGTATAGGTGTTTTACTTGTTATCTCTCACTTTCAATAATCCATTTTATTGATCCAATCTAATTGATCTACCCGACTCAAATCTTTTTGTGGATCAGTAATTTTTGGATATTGTGATGAGTTTTCTTCTGAAAAAGCTTTGTATTGTTCATACCATCTGGTGACTATACTTGGCTGTGGTCCGTCTTTACCTTCTTGATATATACGAGTAAACATTTCAGATATTTTGTTTCATCGTATTAATTCATTTTGATTTGATGAGGCAACACCATTGGGACTATTCAATAGTCATCAGGAGACGAATAAATCACTATATTCAGATTTTTTATCAACATTGTTTGGATTGTGAATCAATACTTCTGTAGCAGGTCGTTTATTGTATCATTCAATTGCACTGACTCTCATATCTTTTTCAAATACATATGTATTTTCTGGCTTGGGTTCTGTATATTTTACTTCGAATCTGATTCATTGAAATTCTCTGTATTTAGGATCTTTGGCATCATCAGCTCACTTTTTATATTCAGGTCAAACTTCTGGCTGATACGTAACATTGGATGTATATCATGCGACGAATTTATCTCCAAAATTTGTTTTGAATCGATTTTCTGCTATCTTTCCTCTCGCATCTGCTAATGTTTGATTATCGGTAACAACTAATGTTTCGTTTCCTATTTTTGCTTCTTGTTTTCCGTATACATAATCTGTTTTACTAGACAATCATACTATATTTACAGAATTTATTTTTATATTTTCTTTGTTTAATATATTCTTGATTCCTTCAAAAGACTTTTCTATGGTTGCCTTGTCTCCTATCATTGCAGGATCTAAATCATATCTATTATCTAATGATTGTACTGGTCCATCTATCATATTTGTTTGCGTTTCCTTGAGGTGGAATCATACTGGCATGTTCGGATTTTTTGATGTGATAGTCTGTATTATAGGTTTTGATTCTGGATTTACCTTTCTCATAATTCATTTGAATTTTTCTTCAGTTTGTTGTATATTGATATCTGATCTCACATAATTTTTAGCATCGTCTCATGCATAGAGATTTATATAAAAACTGGCTAATTCTAATATATTATTTACATTTTTTTCTCCATCTTTTTCATAAGACATAGATTCATATTTTGTCCGTAAGTCGGTAAGTAAATTACCATAAAACACATCTACTTTATTTTTTATTTCTACTCTATTTTTACCTTCTTCTTTTTTTGTTTCTGAAAATGTATTTGTTTTCGTATCAATCTTTTTGTCATAAAAAGAAAAATATTTATTGATAATCGTATTCATTTCATTTGCTTTTCCTACCGTGTCTCTAGCATTAATTTTTCCATCAAGAGCAGTTTTCAGCGTTGTTATTGCGTTCAATTCTTGTGCATTTAAAACATTATCTCCAAGGATTTCTTTACTTTGTTTGTCTCTGATTACTGTTTCCGTAGCATTATTTCCTCCTTCTGGCATTTCTAATAATGAAATAATAAAACTTTTATAAATCTTTTAATAAATTTTCTGGACTACCTTCACGAGCTCTTTCCATCTCTTCTTGTCTTCTTATATTCATAAGTATTTCTGCCATTTTTTTGATTTTATCTTGTGCTTCATCTGTTTTCCCTGATGCAATCTCTGCAGCAATTTCCATAATTGATTGGTATAAATATTCTAATACACTTTCTGATACGGTGGTTAATGTACTTACTGTTTTATAAAACATAGCAAAAGTTTCATGACTTCCTTGAAGCTGTTTTAGCATCTCTAGAACCTTTTCTCTTTTGGTTTCATAGGGTAGCGCTTTGAAATATTCTACCTGTTTTGGGATATCCATGGTGGATGATAAATGAATAAATTGTAGTATACAGTAAGTATACTCACAAAGTTTTTCCTGTCAAATATTTTTGGATACAGAATTTAGAGTGTAGAGTACAGAATTCAGAAATAACAGAATTTTACTATTTTATTTGCTTTTTTTGTCTTTTTCTATAAAATATCACTCTAGCAACTAAAGTGCTACAACCCATACATATGATATTTTATTTGTTTATACCTGTATTTTTATGGATTTTGATGTGAAAAAAAATTATTACGATATCCTCGGAGTGAAAGAGGACGCTTCTCAAGAAGAGATTAAAAAAGCATTTAAAAAGGCTGCAGTCAAGCATCATCCTGATAGGGGTGGTGATAAAAAAAAGTTCCAAGAAATGAATGAAGCATATCAAGTTATCGGCGACGAAAAGAAAAAAGGCCAATACGATGCATATAGAAAAGGTGGATTTGGCTGATGATTTGATGGTCAAGGGTGATTTTGATGATTTGGTGGAGGTGGTCAATGAGGAGTCGACTTTTGAGATTTTGATATTGGCGATATTATGGGTGGTATTTTTGGTGGAGGATTTGGCTGATGATGAAGAAAAAAAAGCACACAAGGAGGAGAAGACATCCAAGTTGCCATTGATATAAATTTTGAAGAATCGTACTTAGGAGTGACAAAAAAGGTTGCCTATAGTAGAATGAAAAAGGTTGCTGGCGCTGAAGAAAAAAAGTGTGATACCTGTCATGGGCATGGTAGTGTAGTCCAACAAATCCAAACACCATTTGGTGTCATGCAAAATCAATGAACATGTCCTACCTGTGGGGGAAGTGGAAATACCTATACCAAAGATGGTAGACTCTTGGCGAATGGATGATTGGAAAAAGTAAAAGAAACCTTGGAAGTAAAGATACCAGCTGCGATCAATACGGGAGCATATATAAAATTTGCAAATAAAGGAAATGAATCATCTAGTCATCATGTCGGTGATTTCTATATCCAAATCAATGTTGCCAATTCTAGACTCTATGAAAGAAAGGGCGACAATCTCTATACCAAGACAAATGTCAGTCTTTTTGATATGGTATTATGATGAGAAACTACCGTTGATCACCCTGAGGGAAAGCTAAAAATAAAAGTACCCAAAGGCACACAAATTGGCGACATGATAAAGATCAGTGGAAAGGGATTTGGTAGTAGTGGCATCTTTAGTAAAAAAGGTGATTTATATGTGGTACCCCAGGTCGACATACCCAAAAAATTAAGCAAAGAACAAGAAAAACTTTGGACAGAACTAAAAAATAGAAAATAATATCATCTGAATATATGTCCTTTTCTCTGCAAATATACGAATACTATGATTTTCAGACTCAATCTTCGGATTGAGTTTTTTTGTCTCTGGGTAAATATTCATATGCGCAATATATTTGACATATTTTTATTTTTATATATAATTATATTGTATTTTATCTTGATCGAAATATATGTTATGAAAAGAAAATGATGGATGTTTTTGTGATGAAGTAGTTTCGTCTTTTTTCTGTCTGTCTCATGTCTTATATTTTCGTGTGTATATGCTATGGAAAAATCGCTCTCTTGAACTGTTCCCACTACCGGCTATATCACCATAGCAGATCCAAGCAGCGGAACTATCATAATCGATACCACAACAGGACGATATATTCGACCTGAAATTCAACCGCAACAAAACACTAAACCCAATATTATACCAGAAAATAATATAACCATATATATACCCAATACCGTCATACTTCCCCTCCTCAAAAATGCATACAGCTATGGGAAAGCAGAGGAACACATCAGACTCTTGATCATCAAAACCATGTTATCAAAATGATTTTCTGGGTTTATATCTACACCACTAGCCGATGGTAATAATAAAATCGGATTATTGCTCACTACCGGATTTGTCGATTTCGTACTACTAGAAGATATCTTCCAAAAAGACGGGCTGGACAATTTGATTATCAATAAACTCATCCAATACAAAAACAAAATTTCTCACAGCATCCCAACCAACGGATTGACTATCACCCAACAGGAATATAACCACCTGCACGATATTTATCTTTTCAAAAACAATGAAGACCTCTACAATCTTTGATATGAGGTTGTCTCGTATAGATATAGAAATAACCATGATGCAGCATATAGAAGATATAACATCAGTCTTGCATTTTCCATGCTCGGTAATATCAGGATTATCAATCCCCACGAAACATTCTCTTTTCAAAATACAATAATAAATGCTGATCAGGCAAATTTATGATGAAATTTTAAAGTATGATTTGCTATCGTCGGCTGAATAAATGTACCCATATACTGAGGAGGGCTATGCGGTGCAAGCACGGCTTTCTATCAATGAATCCTTACCAATACTGCTCTGAAAATTACGGAAAGATATCCCCATACCAAGCGATATGCAAGCTTTTATAATTCTGTCATCAACGGACAATTTATCAATACTCCCGGTTTAGATTCTACGGTAACTTTTCCTACGAGAGATATTCAAGTGACCAATATCCGTGATTACCCCCTCATTGTAGTAATGAATTATAATGGAAATATTTGATGATTGGAAGAGGCATTTTCTCTGGCCAAAATAAGTGATAAATGAACACTACAATATAAATGATCCAACAAAAAATGTTATGTTCGAGCAATCAATGGTACTGATGTCTCCAGCTGTTATCAGCATATATATTAAAATAAAAATATATCTAAATTTTTTGTCTCAGATTTGTCAGTTTTTTTTATTTCGAACATCAATCTATTTTTTTATGGATTGATTGAGAGAATTATATCGACGATAGTCGATACTTTTTTGTCCTGGGTTTGTCAGTTTTTTTCATACTTCACTCCACTACACTCTCTGGCGGTAATGAGTAAGTATCGTACCTGTTTGAAACATTGATATGTTTATCAGCCGAACTTGTAGCTCATTCCTTATGTTTGCATGGCAACAAACACAACCGCACATCCCTACATGCTGTCTAGCAGGTAAACATGTGGGGACATGGGCGGAACTCTATATGGTTTAGAGAGTCTCATATATACTCAATAAACAAAAGTAATTACTTCATACTGTTCCAGACCTAGGAAACTGGAAGCAGATGGAGCTGGCTTACCTCACCAAAAGACAGCTCATGATATCTATTTTATTGGTGAAAATGATAATATATTAATATTTTTTAAAAAAATGAAAACAATTTTTACCTTTTTGATGGTCATCGTCCTGTTGTTTGCCATGGCTTCTTGCCAAAAAGATCAGGACAGCAAACCTTCAGTACCTACTCCGCAAATGAGTGGAGATATGGGGACACTCGATCCAGGAGTTTCTGGACAACAATTAAAAACTACTGCTACTGTGACAGAATATGCTGTCAACCCACGCTTTGGGAAACCAAGTTCTACGAATTATCTCTTTAAAGTGTATGATCCTGTTGGTGCTTCTGCGTTGTCTGTCAAGCTCTATGACAAAACTACAGGAATTATTACGTATTTTCCCATGCCACGTGCTGGGAGTTATTGGACCTTATCTACACCTATCATGGACAATGGTTGGTATGATTATCGTTATGTATACAGCAATTCTCATGCCAACATCAGTACTACTACGTATCCTTCGCTTTGCAATACGAGGAATACATTTACCACGCTTCCATACTCCATTAGCTGGCCGTTTGGGGCTGATGGATCGAGCTGGAATAGTCGTACAGTGAATGTTGGTGGTGTATCTGAAACATGGCGAGGAGGCCAGGAAACCAAGGGCACCTCCTATCACTATGGATATGGTTGGAATGAGGGAAGTCATATAGGAACTGATGAACAATATTCTGATGATTGGAATCGTGGTACTGGCAGCCAAGATTTAGGCGCTAGTATACGTTCTCCTTTGGATGGATATATCGCAGCTTATGGTACCTATACCACCTCTCTTGGACAGAGTTTGTATGTCTCTATTGTCCAAGAATCCAGCGACGGAAATCTTTATCGGTTCTATGTCGGACATCTGCAAAGTTATCCTAGTAGTCTGTATATAGGCAAATACATGCGTGCAGGAGTCGATCAGATTGGTAATTTGGGATCTTCTGGAGCCTCATCTCCTCATGCACATACAAACATGAGGAAAGTTACGAATGGTGCGAACACTTCAGTTCAATTTTATTTCAATGCCCAATGATAGTGGAATATTCTTGATTTTCTGATGCTAGTCTCTATAGGGGAGGTATTCCTCCCCTATGCTTTTTTATTATCTAAATGTACGTTCTATGAAATATCTTTTATCTCTTTTTCTTATGACGACATGTTTTCTGTGATGATGTCACCACCAATCACAACCGCATTGAACATGATATTCATCCAATACTAATATATGAATAACTAATCCATGAGTTGGTACGTATTCACAAACTACATGAGGAACGCTAATGAAAAATTTCGCTCTTAAATGAAGACATACAACGATAGAATTTTCATGACATCTCCTTACTTATAGCGGAATCTTTTCTATCAATATACCAGACAATCTTGATACTCGATCCTATGAGGAATTTGCACCTGAAAATGTTATCAGTGAAAATCTAGTATTTTCAGAGCGTACCCACACCTATTATGTTGGCGTTTTTTCGAGTGATAAAAATCTCATCAAAACAGCTATGACAGACAAGCAAGTATGCCTTCTACAAACTGAATATACTGGAGTAAAAAATATAGCCAGAGATACAACCACCAAGATGTTTACTAATAAAAATATTTTCATTACAAAAGTTACTATGCCGAATCCGTGAAACCATGAACCTTATCTCTACTCTACTCATATATGTTTTTTTGATAGTACTAAGATCTATTATATCATTATGGATACCTATCATTTTTCTGATGTACAACAGAGTATAAATTCATTTAATTTTATTTATTAATTTCATTTATTAATTTTTTTTATCGTATATTTTTTCTTGGTTTATTCGCATTCGTTTTTTCAAAAAAAGCTCTACAGATGATTTGCAGAGCTCATTTTTTTATGAGATAATTTTTTTACCTTGTTTTTTCCATATCCAAGAAATAATTATCAAGAAAATAATAAAGATCAGTACTCATGATATTCGAGTCCACATAAAGAAGAGATTCTGTATATTTTTTGTCCCTCATGCATACAGCTGTGATGGTTGTTTTCCGTTGGTGATATTGAAGTTGAATTGTGGTTCATATGATAAAATACTGTTTAATAAAAATAATCCTCAATATCCTGGCAAAATAAAGCTTGGTGTGGTAAGGAGTATCCCTGTATCAGCAGGAATGATTACATCAAAGGTGAAGTCTTTTTTAAATCCTAATATATTGAGAAGTGTACTCGTTATATGGATTTTTTCATCTACATTACCCTTATTGTTTACTCACATGGTAATGACATATTCGTCTCCTACTTTTTTTATGGTTGGTTTCTGTGACATAGTCACTACTTGAGATATTTTACCATCGGACACAAGGATGTCGAGATATTTCACTGCACGGACACGTACAGTAAACATACCACTATTACTTATGTCTCCTCACACAATATTATAGGCTAAACATCAATGACTTACTCAACTAAATCCTAAGGGATATTTTATCTTATATTCTTTTTTTATGGTCGTTTGGGGAGGAAGAATTGTTTCTCATACATAAGGCAATAGAAAATTTCAAAATTGTGTTTTTGGTCTATCTGGGGCATTACATGCTCTATCTTTGAGTGCATCAGCAGTAATAATACTATCTAAAAATTCAACATTGATGGTGATAGGCGTCGATGCTTGGTTGGTAAATGCTACACAAATAGGCACCGTATTGCCTGCTTTGGAAACCATATCCACTTCTTTGTTTGTCTGATTATCATTACAAAAATTAATGGTTATCATACCAAATGCGTTTGATTGTGCAGAAGTCTTGGCAAAAAATAATAATCCGAATAATGAAATCATCAGAAGAAAAATTCATTTTGTAGTTTTTTTCATTTTTTTGGAGAGGTAAAAACAGAGAAGAGTATAACTATTTGTGTGTCTATATATACATTATTTATATACTTTAAAGCTGACCTTTTTCAAATATATTATTGTCTATTACGGATTTTTTTATATATCTATATCTATTGACATTTCTCTTAAAGAGTATTGATTTTTATCACCATATATGTATATACTCTATAACAAACAAAACATATAATAAAAAAATCAAATACATGCTGATCTTTAACAGGCGTATCATTTGGTTTTTTTCTGAATAAAATAAAAATAATCATAAACAAATAATAAAACAAAAAAAGAGCTATGAAAAAAATCGTAAAACTTATGACGTTGCTGATGCTTTTTGTAATCAGCAACATGACATTTGCCGCTAGAGTTAGTGAGCAAAGTGCAAAAAGCGTGGCAGCAAATTTTTGTCACATTGATTCCTCCAATATGGTGCTAAATTATACCAGCACTAATTCTACCACAGTACTGTTCTATGTCTTCGGATACAAGGATGGTTTTGTGTTGGTCGCCGCAGATGATAGGGTACAACCGATCCTTGGTTATTCAACTGAAGGACGACCATTTATACCACCTAAAGAAAATGACACTACCTTTGGAAATAATTTCCTTGGATTAATGAATACCTATAATAAGGTAATCAAGTATGTCATCGACAATGACCTTCCAGGAACAGTAGATATTACCTATAAATGGTCTACCTATAAAACTGGTGGGTACGTTCCACAATCGCCTACAATGATTGTGACGCCTTTACTGACAACCACTTGGGGCCAAGGATGGCCTTATAATTCATTATGTCCTGTCGATCCTTTGGGTTCAGGAGGTCGTGTATGGGCTGGTTGTGTATCTGTTGCCATGGCTCAAATTCTGAAATTTTTGTGTTCTCCAATTTCTCCAACTGTTGGCTTAGGTAACTTCAGCTATCAATCAGGGAGTTATCCTGTGACAAGTGCTAATTTTAATACCAACTACTATTGGTCTCTTATGCCAAATAGTACTTCAACAGTAGACACCAACATTTCAAAGGCTATATATCACCAAGCAGTAGGTGTGATGTCGCAATGGGGAAATTCCAATACAAATGTCATCTATTCGTCAGGTGAAGATCCTATGACAAGAGAATTGAAAAACTACTACAAAATGTCGAGTACTAATCTGTCGTACATAACTAAAGCTGATTATACGACAATTCAGTGGGACTCTATTTTACAATCTGAACTTTCATCTGGCAGGCCTATGGTCTATGATGGTGATGGAAACATCAGTCATACATTTGATTGTGATGGTGTGGACAATAGTGGATTGTACCATTTCAATTTTGGATGGGAAGGTTCATACGATGGATATTATTCTCTTGGAAATATAAACCCAGGAGGAAATAACCTAACCAACAACCAACATGCCATCATAGGTATCAAACTCAATGACGGCAGCACCTTGACTACAAATACTACGTGGACTGGTTCTATGACCTTTTACACCAATATTTGTGTTCCTGATTCTATTACACTCACTATCAATGCTGGTGCGAATATTAAATTTGCGCCTGGTTGTGGTTTGTATATATTTGGAAGAATTATCTGTAATGGAACCTCTACAAATCCCATCATTCTGACTGCTTTAAATACTACAGCTGGATGGAATGGTGTACGGTTTGATAATAACTACAACGCTCGATTAGTTATGGCTGGCAATAATCCGAGTATCTTTAATTATACCAATGTCTCGTACAGCATGTCTAGTGGCATAACGTGTGTGGCTTATGGAAAGGTTACTTTGAATCATTGTAGAATACACCATAACCATGGTATCTGGGGCGCTGGAGTCTCTGTATGGTATGTACCCATAAATATGTATTATTGTGAACTGGATAGTAATAATGCTTCAAGCCTGGGAGGTGGAATAGCTATTACTACAACAGATACATTATCTTCTTTGATGCATCATAATAATATACACAATAATACTGCTAATTCCGGTGGAGGGTTTTATTTATTCAATGTAAATAATATAACATTGGAATCGAATACTGTCTCTTATAATCAAGCCGGTGATGGTGCTGCTGGTACCCTAATGTATGGTACTCCTACACTTACAAACAATACATTCTGCAACAATAATGCGTCTTCAACTGGAGGTGCGTTATTATTAGAGAATTGTAATGCTAATATAATTAATAATTTGATAGCAAACAATTCTTCTAGTGCAGCTGGAGGTGGAATTCAATGTCAACAAAATTCTGCTCCTAACTTAGTCACCAATGATATACTATACAATACCTCTCCAGCTGGTGCTGGTATAAACTTGGTTAGTAACTGTAATGCCAACATAAAAGATTGTATTATCTTTGGTAATTACGCCACTAATTTTGGAAGCCAAATTGCCCTTGGAACAACTGACTGTGATCCGTTTTTTGATCACTGTGACATTCAGGGCGGATTAGCAGGTTTCGGAGGACCTGGTAGTGGAAGTAATTATACTACTGGGAACTATACCAACAATATAGATTCCAATCCCTTATTTGTATCACCATCTGGAGGTACTGGAAGTGGATATAATGGATTAACTGCCAATTGGCAGTTGCTGTCTACGTCACCTTGCATCAATGCAGGTGATACTACTGGAATAAGTAACCTATTGCCAGCTGTAGATCTGGCTGGTAATCCACGTATCACTAATACCACTATCGATATGGGAGCATATGAATATTTATGTGTTGCTGTTCCTGTTAGTGTTACTATCGTAGCAAATCAAAATCCTGTTTGTCCAAACACTACGG
>CAZTFP010000028.1:0-16601 GCA_964613015.1 uncultured Candidatus Peribacteria bacterium
GGTGAATCTATCGCTGATGGTGATGAAGTACAATTCGAAGTAGGTGAAGGAAGAAAAGGTCCTGAAGCTAAAGACGTAACAAAGATTGGTTCTGCTGCTATGGCTGAATAATTAGCTTACGACAAAAAGATCTTACTATATTATAGACATATAATGCAATTATATACCATATAATACAAGAGACTTTTTTGGGAAAGGGGTGGAAGTAATTCCATCTTTTTCTTTATGTAAAAAAAATTAATAAATATACCACATACTCATGAATTTTTTATACCTTTTTTAGTTTGGTGAGATAACTTTTTCTGTGAATTTTACAGGGGCCATACTGTTGGATTGCAGTACGATGGAGTAAAGTACCATATCATTTATGCGCAGCAAAGTGATACTTAGGATATTTTTTATGGTATGCAACCATCTCTGCATCTCTCTCGACTTTGGCAACAATAGATGCCATACTGATCTGAGGGACTAAATCATCACCGTGAACAATAGTTTTTACCTCAATACCTAGCGTTTTCCTGAGTTTAAAATCATGATTTCCGTCCAAAACCAGGATAATATTTTCTGACCCAAGAGATTTGATTATATTTTTGATTCCGGTACTCTTTTTTTTTGTATGGGATAATAACAACTTCTCTAGTCCTTTGATTATTGCTGTATGGATTGCTATACTTATTCACCACTTATCTATATATCCATGTTCACATTTTGCTGTCACTCGTTGGACATTTTTTTCGTTGATAATTTTTTCATATAAGCGTTCTCTCAGTTTTGGTGTACATTTTTTAGAATCTTTATATCCTGTGAAGGATATCTTTCCTCTGAGCAATATAAGTCAAACATAGACAGGACCAGCTAGTGGTCATCTTCCAACCTCATCGATATATATAGTCAGTTTATCCTTCACGTTGAACAGCTATAAAAATATAAATATAGTATAAAATACATAGTATTAGTCAGTGAAAAATCAATTAAAAAATATTTATTGACTTATCTTTAGTAATATTTATAGTGTGTTCACATAAAAACAAATAGAAAATGGAAAAAATTTTACACAGTTCGTTGGGATTGGCTCTCCTTATTATCATCGCTTGTTTCATGTTGGCTTTTATTGTATATCTTGCGTGGCCCAAAAGGAAGCTTTGCCAGGTTTGTAAGAAGACCCAAACAAACCATAAAAATGATGATGGCCTCTTTATCTGCGAGGACTGTGAGCATAAACAGCTCCTCCAAAAAGCTGAACGAGAAGTTCCTCCCCTATTCTGTCCCATGCATGGTGACACAAGGATGGACATACGAATACTCCCAGATTTTAAGGGATTTATTGTGTATGAATGTCCTCACCCAGAATGTAATATTATGGTAATAGACAAAAACAGAATCAAAGAAATTATATTTTGGGAATTAGATTTCTATCCTTCTAAACCTGATTTCTCTTCTGTACAAAAAGAAAAAAAATAAGCCTCAAAGAAATGTATATTACCATTCCCATAGAATCGTTTTCGGTTCTATGTTTTTTTTATACCTTTTTAACAAGGTAAGGTAGATGAACAGGGGAAATTTCCTACTTCGTTTCCATTGTCATCATAGGAAACATAACTTTTCCCATCAAAAGAAAAATATCAACGATCATATAATAGGTAATCATTTTTTTTGAAAGGGACCGTTTCACCTGTCCTTTCGTTGTATACAAAAAAGTCGCTCTCTTTAATATTTGCTTTAATTTTTTTGCTTAATGCTACCACTTCAGCCTTTGTCTTGAACGTAAAATCTGATCGATAATTACGACCACAAAGTTTTTCTCCGATATATAACACATCTTCAAGCTCACTATTTGTTAGTATGATGAGCTCTTGTAGCGTCGTAAAATGATGTGCCTTACTGGTATTTGATTTGTCTTTAGCTACGATAGATTTTTTCATACGATAAACCGATATGTTATAAAACCCTTCTAAGTTCGTCCAAGGTTGTATTGCCTTGAAGCATTTTTATGATACCATCTTCCTTAAGCGTAAGAAAGCCATTTTCTCTGGCTTTTGCATAGAGATCAACACCAATTTTTCCATCTACGATCATCCTTTTGATATCATCAGTTATTTCAAATGTTTCGATGACAGCAAATCTTCATTTATATCCTGTTCCATTACATTCGTCACATCCTACAATTTCTGGAATTTTACCATCAAATGGAATCGTAAATTTTTGATCAAGATCAGATATTTTTTTGAGTGTTTCTTTTATTTCTGCTTGTTCTGAATAATTAGCGTCTCTTGTTGTCCTACAATGAGAACATATTTTTCTGACCAATCTCTGTGCTATGATTAAATTCAATGCGGGTGCCAACATATACGGTTTAACTTCCATGCTCGTCAACCTTGGGATAGATTCTATAGCTGAATTTGTGTGTAGTGTGGTGAATACCAAATGCCCTGTCAATGCCGCATTAATTGCTATCTCTGCCGTTTCCTGTGACCTCGTTTCTCAAATAAGTATAATATCGGGATCATGTCTGAGTATAGCTTTGAGTCCAACTTCGTAGGTATATCCTTTACTATAATTGATTTGTGATTGTTGAATTCCTTTTACTTCATATTCGATAGGATCTTCTAGAGTGATGATTTTTCTTTTTCCATCATTAAGATAACTCAAAATCGTATACAGTGTTGTCGTTTTTCATGAACCTGTCGGTCCAGTAAAAATAGTAATTCACGTGTTTTTTTCTAAATTTCTTTTGAGTACTTCATATGTCCTTTCGGTAAATCCTATTTTTTCAAATGTACTAATACCTTTGGTGGGATCTAAAAATCTAAGCACCGTACTTTCTGATTCTACCCCTGGCATAAAGTTTATTCTCACGTCCACCTTTCTTTGTTCTCCATTGACATCGGTCGCCTCAAATGCAAATCTTCCATCCTGAGGAAGATAATCAATATTCATTTTGGTACCAGAAATAAATTTCATTTTCTGTAAATATTTTCTGAAGTCGTCATGAGTAAATTTGAATAATTCTTGTAGTACTCCATCTATTCTGATTCTCACAATCAATCCGTCTTCTTGTGGTTGAAAATGGAGATCTGAAGCTCCGGTTTGGAAAGCCAGTCTAATAAGTTCCATAATAAAATCACCTGGTTCTATGGTATCTCTTGTATCGAAAATTTTCTGCATCATAGCTATCGCTCATTTTCCTGCGGCTTGTTTCTGCTCTTTTTCTGCTGTCCTTTTTTGTTGTGCGATAGTTTCCATATCACTATACCAACTCATCGCATACGTAAATCACTGAGGAGATGTATAAAATACATCGTATTTATATCATTTATCTTCCAAGCTTTTAAGTAATGAAGCAAGTCATTGGGAAAAATTATTTGTCGTCAATATTTTGAAGGTATTTTTATCTTTTCCAAAAATCAGGGTCTCAATTTTTTGAGCAGTTTCTTGTGAAATAATTTTTATTTGCTCAAAATTTGGACTTATTCCCTGTAAGTCATCAATTTCCAAAATATTTTTACTTAACGTTGTTGGCATATATGCTTGCGAGTTCCAAAGTAAATATTAACGCCACGTTGTAAGTATACTCCCAATCATATTTTTTTCAAAGTTTTGGTATATGTTTCCAATACATTTACTTGACTTTTATATATTTTTATGTATAAAATTAAAAACAAAAAAAAATACAGATACCTATGAATCCATTTATTTTTTTAGAAGAAAAGGACCTTCCAAAGGTACCATTTATTACCATGGTCATCACAAAACAGGGACAACAGCTTCCCTATTGTGTTGTTGCTATACGCCGCGGCACTATTACCGGCGCGACTATGCTACTTGGAGAGTTTCTTGAGGATATTGTAAAAAATCCTGAAAAGATTTTCAACCTTGATCCTGAATCCTCTGCTAATCAAAGATTCTATATTGCCAATGAGAAAGCAAAAGGGTTGCACAAAGGTGTTACTTGCTATAGGATTCCATTGCCGGGTGAAACAGCCAAATGGAGGAGGAAAGTCCTTTCGTTGGCAGTAAAAGGCTGTATGCCGGAAGAAGCATTAAAAAATGAAGCAATTAAAATCAGATGTATGGCATTAAGCAATTTACTTCCATAAAAAACACTCTGGCGATCCCGATATCTCGGGACGCTTTTTTTAATTAGAATACACAAATATTCGATATTTTTTTGGCATTTTTTTTTATGATAGATATGTTTTGTTTCAAAAAGACTATTTACTTGACATTTCTTCTCTTTTATGTATTAAGACAAAAAAAATATCATGCATCCAGAAAAAACAAAAACAAAAGAATTGGGCTCAGATAAATCCAATTTACGAGCAAGTTCTGGTAATTTTAGAGCTTGCGTTATTCTTGATTCTATTATCCATCAAATTGGTGAAGATGTTCCTGACCGCCAGGCCGCTTTAATTCTTTGTGCAGAATACAGAGGCATGGACGTAAAGGTTCAAATTTTCGATGATAAAGGTGATTACCATATCATTGATAAACAACTCAAAGAAGTGTAAGTATTACCCGTATCTACCATTAGCGTCTCCGTATCTGGAGCGCTTTTTTTATTACTTGACTTTTTTGTTATAATTTATACAAACATCTAGCTTTAAGTTCCACGTTTATCAGCCCAGGATCACTTCAAGCTTTAGGCTTTAAGCTTTAGGCTAATCGTATGGCATTTACTCCAGCTATTATCCAATATCTCGATATCAAAAAAGAACATGAAGATTGTATCTTATTTTTCCGCATGGGAGATTTTTATGAAACCTTTTTTGAAGACGCAAAAACCTGTAGTAAAGTACTGGATATTGTGCTGACGAGCAAAAATAAAAATTCTGAAAATTCTGTCCCTATGGCTGGCATCCCCTATCATAGCGCAGACAAATATATCACGAAACTCATCAATCATGGCTATAAAGTTGCGATCGCTGAACAAACGAGCGAACCCATTCCCGGCAAGATTGTCGAAAGAGAAGTTGTGAGTATAATAACTCCAGGAACCTATATTCAAGAGATAAAGAAGGAATTTACCTATACCATGGCACTGACCTTTCTTCCTCATACCAATGGACAAAGCTATCACATCGCTTGGGGCGATTTCAGTATCGGTGAGTACTGGACCAAGAGCTTCGCTGACATCGCTGAGATGCAAAAATTTATCCTCACGATTAAACCCGTAGAGCTTATTTTTGATATCGATTTTCCAGAAAAAGAGAGCGTCACGCTACCTATCCAACACTACCTAACCTGTCTTATTTCCATCCGAGACTTACCCCCTGATCCAGAAAAATTTCTTGTATGAATGACCGGAGTCCAACATAGTGCAAGCTATGGGAAAGCAATCGAAGAATGAAGACTAGGCACGATTACGCTGCTCCTCTATTATCTCAAACACACGCAAAAACATACGCTGACCAATATCACGAAAATTTCCTTTCACAGCCAAGCTACCTATCTCATCTTTGATGATGTCACGATAAAAAATTTGGAAATATTATCATCGACGTATGAAGGCAGTGAAAAATATAGTTTATTGAATATTTTGGACATCACCCAAACAGCAGGCGGAGCTAGGCTTCTCCGTTATATTATAACCAATCCCATCAAGGACCAATACCAACTTGAACGAAGGCTACATACCATAGAACATTATTTAGATGAAGAAATGATTGAACGATTGCATGAAGGAAATATATACAAAGAAATGAAAAGCAAACGTATTCACCAGATGTTGACTCATGTTCGTGATATTCCCAAACTCATAAGTATACTCTTGTATAAAAAATTATTGCCAAATACCTTTGTAAAACTCAGGGCGACCTTGAGGATATTTTTTGAAAACAAATTTTTGCTTGGTGAACTATGCTACTTGTGACTCAGTAAAACTACGCAATGAGACGTACAGCATCTCTATAATCATCTCGAACAGCTTTTAAAAAACGATGAGGAATATAAAGACGATATCGATTTTATCCGTGATGGCTATCAGGACAAAATAGATGAGCTCAGAAAGATAGCATATCACAGTGATGAGCTACTCATGCAATATCAGCAAGAATTAGCCAAGGTCGGATGAATACCCAATGTAAAGGTGAAATATATTTTAAATCAGTGATATTTTCTCGAGGTAACGAATAAGGACATTTCAATTTTTGAGGAAAAACTCTCAAAAATTAATGACGAATGAAAAATGAAAAATGAAGAATGAGATGGAAAATTTGAAATAATTCGTAGAAATACGCTGAAGTGAGGGCAGAGATATTCTTCTCCGTATCTAGAAAATCTAGAGGTACATATATTACAAGCAAAAGACGATTTACGTAGTTTAGAGTTTACCCTACTCCAGCAAGCACAAGAAAAAATAGCATGATGAGTGAAAGCATTGAATACATTTGCTGAACGAATAGCACGGTTAGATCTCTTCGTTTCGCAAGCATTGTTAGCAAAAGAAAAACACTTTGTAAAACCTGAATTTATTTCATGAGAGAGCTTGACTGTCATCGAATGAAGACATCCGGTAATCGAAAAATACCTTCCTCTTGACCAACAATTTATACCAAATGACCTTATACTAAATGGAGAATTGAGTGTTGAGAATTGAGAATGAAATCATATATGAATTAACGAAGATTCTTGATTTTTGCGCATCATCACGGGTCCGAATATGTGAGGTAAATCCACCTATTTGAGACAAAATGCTTTAATAGTTTTGATGGCGCATTGTGGATTATTTGTCCCGGCGAAGGAATGCAAACTAGGAATAGTTGATGCGATTTTTGCGCGTATCGGTAGTGGAGATATCATCGCAAAAAATCAGTCTACGTTTATGACCGAAATGATTGAAGTCGCAAATATTTTGAACAATGCGAGCAAAAAATCTTTCATTATCTTTGATGAATTGTGACGTGGAACAGCGACCTACGATGGTCTCGCACTTACCAAATCAATATTGGAATATCTCGTCACGAATATCGGAGCAAAAACATTGATAGCCACCCATTATCATGAATTAATTCAGTTGGAAGATACGTTGCCTGGAGTAAAAAACTTTTCCGTCAGCGTCTATGAGACCGACAAAGAAGTTATCTTTATGAAAAAAATAGTCAAAGGGTGAGCAAGCAAAAGTTATGGTTTAGACGTGGCTAAACTCGCGTGAATACCGCTGACTATCGTAGAACAAGCAAAAAGACATTTAGATATTCTTGAACAGGAGCGAAGAAAAAATGAGTGACAAGAATGAAATAATAAAGATTCTTCACCTTTTACATTTGATCTACAACCGAATCCTGAAATCAATCTCGCCTATGAAAAAATCAAATCATTACTCGAAAGTTATGATTTAAATTCAATCACCCCACTCCAAGCACTACAACTTTTGGATAAAATTAAAGATGATCTGAAATAGACTTTATTTTTACGAATATCCATGATAAAAAATAGTTTTTATATTAATCTTATTCTGGATGCGCCGCAGTGTGACATGATACGTCCGTGATACGAATATGATCGTGAAAAGGGGGGAATACCAGAAAGAAAAAAATGGAATCCTGATAACCTTATTAAGCTTGAAGATATGATTTCCCGTACCATGAGAGAACGCAATCAAAAAGAACTTATGGAAACATTAGACAAAAAAATATTGAGTCTGTATATAGATTGTCGTAATAAATGAGAAGATGATATTATGTTATTTATTTTTAAAGAATATATCAAACAATCACAAGCAAACAACAAAAACGATATCGTGAGTAATGCTATTTGAAGACATACTATTGTAACAGAGAGCAAAGAACAATGGGATACATATATAAAAGAAAACAATCTAACTCTTGATGAAATATTACAATATTATAGTGAATCACTCAAAACATTATTACAAGAAAATATTAATGAAGAACAAAAAAATAGACTTTTGAATTTTGAAAGTGATATTACCTTCAATGGACTAGGTCAACTCATGGAAGATGAATGACACAAATATATGACGCTCTATCTTGATAAAGTACAATTACTCAGCATAGAAGAACAACAACGCATCAATATGCTTCTTTTTACGAGATGAAATATCCCGCAAGATAGACGAATCAGACTCAAGATAAACGATGGTCAATGATCATGGAAAACACGGAGAACTATGTCTGGACATAGAGCTGAGGCAACCCATGATTATTCTGAAATAACTATACGTGAAAATGAATTGGAATAATTATTTCTGTCCTATAATTTTCCACTCCCCTACTTTCAAATTGCCTAGACTATATTTTCCTTCACGGACTCTTTCGAGACCCATCACGCGATATCCAATGGTTTTAAACATTCTGCGGATATGTCTTTTTTTTCATTCATTGAGCGTGATATTATAATGATACTTTTTTTTATTCTTGGTGATTTTTATCGCTCTGAGCATTTCGTCTTCATCTTTTACCCCAGATAGCGCTCTCTGAATATCTTTAGCATCTAATTCTTGATCAAGCTCTACGACATATTCTTTTTCTATATCAAATTTTGGATGTTCGTATTCGTTGACGAGTCCTGGATCATCAGTCAAGAGGAGCAATCCATGGGAATTTTTGTCCAATCTTCAGATATAATAATAATTTGTATATTCTGGAGGAAGTAGTTCGTAAATAGTTTTATTATGAGGATCTGATTTGGAAGCAACATAGCCAACTGGTTTATTGAGGAGAATAATCGTTGAATCTGTGTGTTTCTCTTCAATGATTTCATCTATTTTGAAATTTGGAGCTTTTATAGAAAGTTTATCACCAGTTACTACTTCTTGGGTATACGAGGTGATTTTTTTTCCGTTTATCAAAACACATTCTTTGTTTACCAAAGCAACAAAGCTTCTTCTGGAAATTTGATGACGGGTTTGGATATAAGTAATTAGACGCATGATTTTTTAAAATATAAACAAAAAGAGAACCTTACGATTCTCCTTTTACTTGTTTTACAGAGGATTTCAACCTATCTATCTAGGGAATTATTCTGCTGTTCCTGTTCCTGTTGTTGGAGCTGGAGTTGTTGTTGTAGTTGTGTCTGCTGTTCCAGTTGTTGTAGTATCTGTTGCAGGTGCAACTTGTTCTACAGTTGGAGTTGGAGTTGTTGTTGTAGTTGTAGTTGTGTCTGTTCCAGTTGCTGTAGTATCTACAGTTGCAGGTTTATTCATACAACCAGCTAAGAGAGCAACACTAGCTACTAGAGCTCCTAGAGTGAGTAATTTTTTCATAATAGCACATTTTAACCATATAAAAAAGTATTTATGCCCCAGGTATATAAAAAAATCCAATACAATTGCAAGCGGATTATTGACATTTTTATGTAATGCTTTTTTGACATATCTTTTTGATCTAGCGAGGATATAAAGATTATTTTGACAAATGAGGAGCAAAACTATATACTAATAGGGTACGTAAAATACTTTATTACCAGATTGTTGGTAGCATGGACGATATACAAACAAAAATCATAAACAAGTATAAAAAGATATCCGGGTTTGTCTTTCATTATCTTATTTTTTTTGTTGCACTGGTAATAGGTATATATGTGTTCCAGAGAGTACTCTCACACGCCGCTACTATCCAGGTCTTTCAAACTGATGATGTACTTATGGTACAAAAAACTAAACTTATCACAGAATTTAATAAATTTCTTAATCAGAATATACAAGATAACAATCTCCAAATTCAATTTCTTCAATGAGATTTTCAAACTGAAGCATGATTTATAAAATCAGTAAATAATCTTATTTTGTATAAAGGATTTGTGATACCTAGATACTTTTATATGTACAACACTATCCCTATCCAACCATTATCCTATTTTTCTGGGAACACCTATGATGTAGCGGAATTGGAAAACTTTGTAAATAATTTTGTCTTTACAAAAAAGATCACTATTACAAAATCATTTACTCGTGTTCAGTTACCTTTAACAAAATCACTGGTAGATACATTTAATATCTCTTGTTTGTTCGAAAATAAATTTTCTAAAAATACGTGTAACTATTACCTCAATGATTTTTTGAATAGCTTTTTTGTATATACTATCCCTACAGACTATTCTGGACTCAAAAAGATTTTTGAAGCTATCAAAACTACACCTACACAGAAAAAAAGATTTTGCGAATCATTATCCAAATATTTTTTATATGCCAACGATCAAAACAACACCATCAAAACACTTTTTGGTGCATGCTGACAGACCTATGAAGATGTATTTAAGAGAACTACCCTTTTTATAGAAATCCAGAATACATTAGAAAATCAATCATTCGAAAAAATCAGTTATAAAGATGCATTACTCAATGAGTATAAATTACTTTCTTACCAGCAGCAACTCTATCAAGATTTTCTTGTTAATAAAATAGATACATATAAAGTAAGTACCTATCTCGATTTTATCCAAGAAATACTCCAAAACAATACTGTCGATCAATTTTATAAAGATGAAATGTATCGATATAATAATAAATATCTTTCTTCTGCTCTTGAAAAATTTACCTATCAATCAAATGGATTTAGCCAGAATATCTGAAGTAGTAAAATTACTTCACTATTGGCTAGTATCAATAGTTTGAATGTGGGTGATCCTCTGCTGTGATTTTCATGACTTCTTAATGAAATACTCAATACGTCACTCATCGTACAACAAGATATAAGTACATGAGCAAATACTACCACTATCAGTCAGGCAGAAGAAATACAAAAAAAACTACAAAATATCCCGTATATAACTATAGAAAAACAAAGTGTATTTGAAACAACTATAGATTTGGTTGCTTATATAAAATTCTTCTCCCCTGATAAGAACGAAACCATCAAATCACATATTATTATGGAATACACAAATGATATGCTCATAGTCAAAAGTATAGAATTTCAGAACAAACCAGAGATTAATGATGTGGTCAAAAATCTCCTTCTTATCCAAAATTTTTCTATCGGAGAATTGTATAGTTATATTTCCAAAAATCTTGTCTTCTACGAACAAACAAATGCACCTATCAATGCCACTACCGACGTTTGTCCCTGATTACAAGCATTGAATAGCATCACTCTTGTTTCTTGTACTCCTACTATGGCTATACTAGATCAACATAGTGTGCGTTATGAATTTACTTTAAAAGATGGCGGTATAGAAAACGTCACCGTTTCCGACAAAACACTAGAAAACGCTATCAAAACATCGTACAATACTATCGTTTCAAATAGTTATTCTCTCGCGGATACTATTCAAGCTATCATGGCATATACTTCACCGACTCAATGACATGAAGGCACTACCAATGCTATTGTTGTTTTTGAACATATTCAACAATATATGGGCATCAAAGCAAATGATATTGCTGATAGTAGTTGAACGATTCTCGTAGATATTTCTCTTTGATGAATTGATTTTATCGTAAATTATGTGCTCAAGACTAATACCCTTTGACCTCGATATTTCAAAAATATCCTTACAAATAACAAACCTTATCTTATACAAAATTTCAATTTACCGCTTGATGATGCACACCAAAACACTATAAATTCTTTTGTCATAGATCCGTTGACTGCTATCAAAAATTCAGATCTTACGGCACGACAAAACTACAATGAATATACCAAAACGATTAAGAATTAAAGGTGAATACTGTGGGAATGTATTATAAACTATCGTAATCTATTATAGTTCATACAACAAAATCCGACATTTTTCATCATTTGCTATTCATTATTCATTATTTTTCCACGTATGTACAAAAGATTTACCCTTGACGAACTCAAAACAGTACAGAATACTTTTATCAGTAATTTTTATGGTATTCTCAAAAAAGAACATTGTATGATGGCGAGTGATCTTTTCAAAAAAATATTTAAGGAAGGAAACGAGATCTATTATATGTATAGAGGAGATTTTACCTTTAGATTTCAGAATATTAATGATGAATATGTCCTCATGGATGAAAAAGAAAAAGTCCAAGTTATCCTTGATGAGCAGTGAAAAAGAGAATTTCAAAGTATGGTAAAAAATTATATTCTCAAAAAAGAAAAAATAACCGGACAAAAATCTATCGAACAGATACTCTTGGACGAATTTCATACGTGAAAATATTCAACTATCTGATGAAAAAATTATATGGTCTATGATATCGAAACAGATACCAATATTGAAAATCTCAAAGAAACAAAATTTTTGCTTGCTTATGCTATGCACCCTACCACAGGGAATAAAATGACCTATGAATATATTGATCAAGAATGACTGAAAGACTTCGTCCAAAAAATGCTAGATTTTGATGGATATATCGTCGGATTCAATAGTATCGCATTTGATAATATGGTATCCGTATATAATGTGGAATGAGATAATGATGAAATCAAAAAACTCAATGAAAAAAGTATCGATCTCTTCCTTTTTGTACAGGCTATGACTGGTAAAAGACTTGGATTGAATAAAATAGCTGAAGCCTTGGTCAATGTAAGTAAAACACTCACTTCATGAGCTGAATGAGAGGTTCTATACAAAAAATATATAGAAGAAAATGATATAGATGCATTGGAAGAATTTAAAAGATATTGTAAAAACGACGTAAGAATGACTATGCTTATTTTCCTTTATTTTATGCACTTCAAAAAACTCTTTATAGAAGGAGAAGAAATTACATTTACACTCGAAGACTTAGAAAAACAATCTCGTCAAGAGATTAAAAATACTAGTCATATGATTGGACAAAATATGTTTGAGTAACCAACATATAAACAAGCATGAATATAAACTATTATAAAATATACTAGTTTATAATCAGACACATCCGATGTTATTCATTATTCACTTTTCATTATTCATTATGATTATATGGATATAAAAAAATCTTTGGCAAGCTTCTATGATGCTCAAGCAGAAAAATACTACCAGACAAGAAATAAACATCGAGCTGATGCAGATATTTTTTTGCATGAAATCAGTGCCAGCAAGAAAAAAACTATTACTATTTTGGAATTTGGGTGTGGAAGTGGTAGATTACTAGCTCACCTGATACAGCTCAAAGGAATCAAAATCAATTATGTCGGCGTAGATATTTCCAAAAACTTACTCAACTTTGCAAAAAAACAGATTACGAGTAAAACAACAGCAAAATATATTACAGCAACATTTATCTGCGATGACATCGTCCATTATCTCAAGTGATTGAAACAAGAATCTTTTGATTTCGTGATCGGGGTGGCAAGTTTTCAACATATTCCTACCAACAAAGAAAGATTTTTTGTTATAAAAAATGTCTATAGAATATTGAAATACGATGGCAAATTGATCATGACCAATCGATCATTTTCTCGATGGTTTCTCAGAAAATATCAAAAATATTTTTTACGTTCATTACGGCATTATACACTATCACTTGGTAAACATCAATGGAATGATATTATGGTTCCTCGGAAAAATGGCAAAATAACTGATGAGAGATTTTACCACATTTATACGTTAACAGAGCTGAAAAGAATTGTTTCGCTCAGTGGATTTGTTATTGAAAATGCATGTTATCTCAATAAGTGAGTCATGGAAACATCACGAAAAATATCTCAAAATAGTCTTATCATAGCGACAAAAAACATATTTTCTCACGAAAACAGTCTCTAATAATCATTTTATGTGTGCTATAAAATCAGGACTATATATTATTGAAAAACGCCTACTATTTTGTATACTTGTGTCAGTTTTATTGTGTTAACCAAAACACTATGATGTATAGGAGTTCTACCAAAAAATTTCTTTCTCTTCTCCTGGTCACTTGCTCCCTCGTTCTCTTTGGATGTACAAAAAGCTGATCAACTAGCATTACTCCAGTATCCACTAGTACGTGAGCTATTAGTACCTGATCTATAAATACTATGCCCCAGCAAAATGTCCCTGAACGACAATCATATACTAGCAAAACTGATGGATACTCTGTACAATTTCCTGGAGATCGAACATTTCAGGAACATGTGTATGGATCATCTGTGATGTTTTTTAGTCCACTCAGTTCATGAGATACTATCAAAGAAAATGTTGGTATAACCAAGAAAGCTTTGGATAAAACATATACGCTTGATGATTATTATACACTTACCAAACCAGAACTTATTAAACTTATCCCTGGATTTACTGAGATAAGCAATCAATCTATCAAAGTGAATGATTTAGATGCCAAAAAACTTATCTATACATGAACACAATGAACCACAACATTAGAATGGGAACAAATATATGTTATCAAAAACGCTGTTGTGTACATCCTTACCTATACCGCTACTGAAGCAACATTTAGTGAATATACACAAAAGGTAGATGAAATGATAGCAACACGAGAAATTAAATAATTATATATATATATATATTTGAAAAAAAATCCCCCGGACATACCGAGGGTTTTTTATAACATTTTGCTACATGTTTTTTTTGATTTTTTTTACATGAGCAATCTCGGAATCGAGAATAGTGTCTTCTGGAATATCAATGATTGGTACCGGAAGTGGGATATTATATAAGAAACAACCAGAATATTCCCAGTTATCCTCATTAATTTTCCCTAAACAGAGCACAGCAATAGGTGCTATGTATTCAGGTTTTTCTGTAAGGAAGTAATCAATCACTTCCTGGATTGTTGTGTTTACTTCAGTCTTTTCTAAAGCAGAAAAGATTTCTGTAAAACGAAACAATTCTGTTCGCTTACTCTTCTTTTTGCGAGTGATGAAATAGACTGCTCTGAGTTCGTTACCCAATTCGTCCTTTGAAAGAACTGGCTCGTTCAACAAAGAATCCGTTGATGATTCTACGCTCCAGAATTCCATTTCTTTGGTTGGATCAATGGGTTTTATACCAAGATTCAAGAACATTTTTTTGAGTAATGGAACGCACTCCTTGTTACTTTTTCCTAAATTTGTAATCTCTAACATAATCAGATTTTTTTAATTTTTTTTAATTTATTTTTTTGTTTAAAAATACTATACATATTTTTTACAAAATAACAAGCTTTTATTGATATCTCTATATCTGGTTGCATGCTCGCATAAAAATAGCAGAACTCTGACCTACATTGAGCGATTCTTTGATTCCTTGCATCGGAATACATACTACATCATCGACCAATTTGAGCGTAGAATCGAGCACACCATCTATTTCATTTCCGAAAATGATAGCTATACCCGAATGTTTGCTTTTTTTTAAGGTTTCTAATGCTATTGCATCTTTGGTTATTTCTGCAGCGATCACCAGTAATCATTCTTTTTTTGCATAATCGATAGCTTCTGGTGTATGTCCAAATTGTTTCAATCACACGTTGGTTTCAGCACCGAGTGAGGTCTTTACGACTTTCTGAGTATCTACAGGTGATGGTGTATATCAGGTCAATCGAACCTGCCATCACAACGCATCAGCCGTACGAATAATATTTCCTACATTGTAAGCGGAACGAATATTTTCGAGAATAATTATGTTCATAAGAGCATAGGAAAATAAAAACACATAGAGAAACTTTTCGCCTTATTATATCATCTTTTTTTTGGATGTTTTTTGTGCAATAAATTTTTCTCTGTAATTTTCTTCATAATATATTTTACTTCGTTCTACCGATCTTAATTCTCTTTGAGATACTCATGAATTATTTGCATCAGCAATTTGTGGTTTTCCGTCTTTCATACCCATAAAGAATCCTACATGGCCACAGATTTTATTTTCCATACAAAATAATATCGATCATACAGGAGGTATGTCAACTATTTTTTTTTCTTTGAATATTACTTTTTTATTTGGTTTTATCCTTCTAAACATCTCTATTGTACCATAAATATCATCGATATTGGTATTGTTTGCTTTCAATACTTTTTTTACAAATTGATCACATACCAAACCACCTGGCACCGCTACACCATCTTTCATACCATAAGGGATCTTAGGTACCCTCTGTGTAAATTTGGTGACTGTATTTAATATATTGGTCAAATAGTTCTGTTTTTCTACTTGTTTAGCATCTTCGTTTACTACTACCGATGAAATATCTTTGAATGTATTATCTATTATAGCGTTTGTACGTTTGGGATTGCTTACCATTCCCTCGACAATACCAACAACAGAGTTTTCTTCTGAAGAAGATAATTTATCTGCGATTTGTTTTGTCTCTCCTGTTTCTGCTCACATTACCTCATGAGATATATAGTAAAAATAGTCTTTTTCTCTCTACTATAGAGTATATTTTTTTCTTTATTTTTTACAAGAAATATTGATTTACTACTCCACTTGATTACATTGGATACTGTTTTGTAGTATTTTTTGATATGTTTTAACTTTTCACTATCTAGTATGTGAATTACTGAATTTCTTGCAACCTATATCACTGGTTTTATTCAACACACTGGGTACATCACCGTCTTTTTGTGAATGATGATGGAAAGTATGATTTTTCCCGTTCCTAGTGAAGCAATTATGCCGTTTGCTGGATTTTTGGTGGCAATGAAACAGTTTAGTTTACAAGGAGTTATTATTATTAGTACCCTAGGAAGTATTATCTGATCGCTGATATCGTATGCAATTTGATATTTGAAAAGAAAAACATTTATAAGAAAAATATGAAAATATTTTTTGTT
>CAZTFP010000029.1:0-15348 GCA_964613015.1 uncultured Candidatus Peribacteria bacterium
GGATGTAACATCATTGGGAATTAAAAAAGTATCTTTGACTTGATGAGAACCATTAATGTTGCTATCTTTTCAAGATCAGTATTTAACTGTACATCTCACTTGAGTACATATGGTTTATAGGCAGTATACTTTTTTTGGAATTTAGCATAGGCAGGTATGAGCTTTTCATAATAGCTAATAGATTCTGCTCTTTTTCCTTTTCCAGAATTAAAAAGAAGTTGCTTATAGCTATCATTCATTTGGGCGTAATCTTCCAAGAAGAACTTTCTACTAAAGAAATTACTTAAGAAAGCAAATATTCAGCCAACAATAAAAACAAGCAATATTCACACAATAATCTTCCATTGTTTAACCTGTTTATGGTGATTAGTAGTGATTTTGAATGGAACATATAAAGCACAAAATCACGTAATACTGGTAAATAAAGCTATTACACCAATTACATAGGCAATAATCTGTAACGTTCCGTATAACCAAAGATATCATCACACTATTGCTAATACAGCAACCAAAAGTCTAATCAAACGATCTAAGACTCATTCATTTTTTTTCATAGTAACAAAAGAAAATATAAAAATATGGTATTATCTTTGTATATTATACATAAGGATACCCGCATCGATATTGATGATAGTATATTGTGGAAGTTGTGGCTTTAGTTGCATCTGGACATAGCCGGAAGATCATCCTGAATGACAATATAGACAGAAATATGTTCACTCTGGATAGAGATTTCCAGAAAACATCTCATTGGAGATAGGAACAGCGCCCTCAATAGGATGATTGATCATATCGACAAGAACTACGCGAACACCCTTAGATTCTAACTGTTTTTTATTTTCAAAATACTCAGTCCAAGTCCACTTGTCTTTTGATTGTTTACCACGGATATCACAAGCATCCGGTGAATATAAAGAAGAAACGTCCATAACAAAAACATAACAAGATAAAATATACTATACATTAAAAAGGATACCGATCTTTTCTTGGAATACTGAGAATACCTTATAGTTAAGTTTATAATATATCTTATTCCCCTCTCTCCTTGTCTCTACAAAATCCAATTTCTTCAATACTCACAAATGATGTGATGCTAAGTTTTGTTTAATACCAAGTTTTTCATAGATATCACACACACAGAGTTCTTTGACATGATGTAACATACAAACAATCTGTAACCTTTGATCCTGTGATACCTCCTTCAAAATAGAAGAAAACTGACTAATTTCTTCTTTAGCAAGACAACGCATAAGATAGATTAAGAAAATAAACTATATCAACGACTATCGATATAGATATTTACATAAAAAACAAGTGATTTAATGAAATCAAAAGTTAAAATAAAAAAGTAAAAATTTTTTTACATCTAGAGTGTCTATAATATATAAAATCATACATTATTAGTATTTAGCCGATTATTAACTCATTCTTAATGGATATTCAAAATAGCATCCCAGAAAATCAAATGATGGTTTTCGAAAGATTTTACATGGAATATAAGGATAAGGTTTACTCATTTTTGTTGAACATTCTCAATTATAACAAGGATGATGCGAGTCAGATTTTATCAGATAGCTTCGTAAAACTACGAGAATATATGAGTCAAAAAAAAGTAGATAATATGAAAAATATGATTTATACAATTGCACACAATTCAGCAATCAATCTCATCAAAAAAAACAAAAATACTGTATATTTTGAAGATGATACGATACAATACCACACATTATTAGAAGAGGTAAATTTAAATTTTGAACAAAAACAAATACAAAACATAATCCAAGAAATGGATACTACGACAAGAGAGGTTATTCATTTAATAATCTATGAAGAAAAGTCGTACGAAGAGGTTTGAAAAATATTAAAAATACCCAAAAACACTGTTTGAACAATTTTGTTTCAGGCTAAAAACAAACTAAAAAAACTACATTTATCTTATTTATCATAATCCAATGAACAATTATCCAATTTTTATAGCTCCAGAGCGCGTTTGGAATGACATAAAAACAAAGATACATAAAAAAGAAAAAAAATATGGGATATATTCAAGGTTCTTATATTATAAGAAAATTACCTTTTGAGTTTGAGCATTTATTGTCTTATTCCTTGTTATATGATTTTTCTACAGCAAAGAAAATTTGAATAATAAGGTTACTAATAGTTCGTATCTTAACTATATAAACCAAGTAGATGACCTAACAAACGCAATGCAAAACAGTCTTGAAAAAAACATAACACAATTAAACCAGCTTTAGTTTTATCTATTCCAATCAACAGATGAAGAATAAAAAAAACCTTATTATACGATCAGTATGATTTTTATTAGTGATTATAATATCATTAACAATCATTTATGTATCTAGAAAGCCGAAGGAACCACCAAACGAAGCTATACAAGCATGTGATAGTAAATCAATAGGAGATCCTTGTTCATTCAAAGATAGACAATCAATATCAAGTGGGATATGTAATGATAAACCAGGTATACTGGCATGTGCTCCGAACAAAAACATCAATCAAAAAATCTGAAACAACAAACAAATTAAGAATACTGATGAAGAACAGAGAGTAAAAATATTATCAATCGCCACCCAAGAGAAGCAAAAAACCAAAAACTTATACGATACAATTGTTTTGTTAAATGAAGAATGAAGAAAAATCAACGTCATAAATACAAAACTGGAAGAATATCAACAAAATTTAAGTGGTCTATTTATAGAATATGGAAATATAATCAATGACATACAAAATAATTGATTCAGCCAATCATTAAAACAAAGATTTATATCATTGACAGAAAAAGCTAAAGCACTTGTAGAAAATATAAAATCAGAGATTCAAAAGATCAAAGATAATAAAAAATAAAAAATCTTTTATATTATAAAAAATTATAATGAAAAATTTATTTAAGAAATTCATTCCATTTTGAATTAGCTTAACAATTCTCATTCCGTGAATACTATTTAAAGTACAAGGAGCGAATGCGGAATTAGAATCCGCATATAATTGGGGTATAAACGCGGGAATTATTAGTAGCAGTACGACTTATAGTAATGCCAATATGATGTGAAAAGTTACAAGGGAAGATGCCGCAGAAATGTTCGTTATCTTCGCTAAGAAGGTAAATCCTTGATTACAACCTAACACATGAGCAATTTGTAATTTTACCGACATTTCTAACGAACCAGTTGATGCACAAAGCTATATGGTACAATCATGTCAACTTTGAATTATGGGACGTAATAATGATGGTACTTCTTCAAATACCTTCAATCCCAATGGAAAACTAACAAGATGACAAGTATGAACAATGATTTCTAGAATTTTCTATGGTACAAAATACAACGGAGGGAAAAATTTCTATACAAATCATCTCATAGCGTTGAAACAATGAAATATTATGAATGATATATCCAAACCGAATAATGTAGAGTTAAGAGGATATGTATTAATAATGATGATGAGAGCTGAACAAGGAAAACAAACTCCTTCTAAAACGTGAAACAACCAAAATCCCCCTAGAACAGGAAATAATAAAAATCCTCCTAGAACGGGAAATAATTCTTCAGGTAACCAATCCAGCTATAGTATCGAACAAGCTATTTCGGATAACGCCCAATTGAGCACATTATCTTTCGATGGTCTTGGATTTTTAGCAGGAAATTTCTGTTCAGACACATTTTTGCCACCATGAAAAGTTTCTGATTTCTTCGGATTCCAATATCTCCGTGATGTCACTCAAGAGGGTAAATGACATAGTACAGACTTCGTAACTAACGCAGCAAATAATATCTTATCTATTCTTACTGATGTTCAAAAAGCGAAGCTGATAGCATTGGCAACAGCACAAGCTGCTGACGTAAATCAATATGCGACTGATCGTTTCCCTTTGATGAAGGCATTCAGAAGACAATTAGAATGAGACATACCTAATTGAACAACAGCACTCAGTAAATCAGCCGTTATGTCCTATTCAGCAGATCTTTATGCATTAGATGCAAAGATCAGTATTGCGAGAGCAAAACTTTATGCAGATATTTTCAACTCTTTGAGTACATCACAAAGGACATTCATTTCCAATATGCTTTCATGAGGATTCTATTCATGGCCATCACTTCCTGATCAGATAGATAAAACTAAGCTTACCCATGATCAAGATGTTTTAGTGATGACCTATGCTGGCGATATTCTATCTCGATATGCTGATGATGTAGAAGCTGATACATATTTTTGTCCTGAAAGACAAGGTGATTACTTCGGAGGCTTTTATGTCAAAGACGCCCCAGCCGTGGGTAATGCATGATACACCATTGCAGAAACCATCACTGCCGATAAAGGACAAGAATTTCTGAATGATTTGACTGCTACTCAGAAACCTATTATCACAAACCTCGTAACTACACAGAAGTCAGATATTAATAGTATCGTAGAAAAAAGAAGAGCTATATCTACGTTATTGAGATCATATAGGACAACAAGTACTGTAGATGAATCTGCCATCATTGCATTAGCAAGAGAATATGGTGAATTAGACTGAGAGATTTCTTACTATTATGCAACGGCATTTGCTAATGTAGGAAGTACATTGACTACAGCACAAAAACAACAGCTTACAGATTTGAGGGGTTTGACTTGATATACTTGTGATGGTGCATATATTTATTCAGAAAAGCTTTCTAATCCAACCATAGAGAATACCGACTTCTTGTTTAAATAATTATATATACAGAAAGCCATCCTAGGGTGGCTTTTTCATAATTTTCTATTAAGTAATCAATGTATAATTAGTCAAATAAGAGTCTTCTCCAATAATATCAAAAAGACGATCACAGTCGTCCTTAAACTGATACAAATAACCCCTAAAAGAGTTTAACATTTTTGTACTTATCTCCACCAAATAGGAATTTACAATTAATAACAATAGAAACTCACGATTTAGGTCGTGATTTTTTTAAATTAATTAATATATGTTTGTTAAAATTGCTGTAATGATTTAGTTTGATTAATCATGGTTAATATTTCACAATATTTAATGGCATTTTTTTGTGTCGTAGCGATAAATCAAGGCTGATAGTCAACATAATTACAATCATGATAGGTATCATTTTGTAATAGGTCTCATAGAATATTTATATATTGATATGCCATATCTGTATTCTTATTGTTTTTAATTTTCTGTATAAGAGTATATAATGTATGATATTTCTCATATAATATAGGTTGGGAAAGTCATTTTCCCACTTTCCCAGTTTGAGAAATTGGTTTTATTTTGTCATGTTCTTCATCTTCTGTATGTTCCTCATTTTTTTCATCTAACATAATAGTCATCTGATTCTCTTTTTTAAATAATCAATATCAAGTACATAATGTAGATCAATATGCTACAAGCTTATTTATCATAATTCATTTGATCTTATTAAAAATATATTCTTTTTGAATAGTATCAAATATTTGTGATTTTTTAATCTGTTGAATAGTATCATAAATAGTATCGAAATGTACTGACTCTTGTGAAGAGGCTTCTTGTGAATCAATAAGTTCTTGTAACTTATGTATCGTAGTTACAATTAATTTTCTAGACTCAAAACTTGGATTGTTTTTATTCAATGGTGATTCATCTATTGTTATGTCGATTGAATTTATATCTAATATATCCATATACTTTGTATTATTCTCTATAAGAGACTCATTGTTTAATAAATTGATAATCTTTTTAGCAGCTTCTTCATATGATCAGAATTTAGTATTATCAAATCGAATAATTTTTTGGGGATTAACTATTCAATCAAATGAAGATCTCTCTCTTTCTAGTCAATGAAAAGTGATTTTAATGGGTTTATTCAAAGGTATTTCAAGAGTTGGGAATGCCTTATGTAAAGCCTTTTCAAATTCAAATTGATACTCAGTGGGGAACAATCATCAAGAAGAAAAAATCTGAAAAATATCTTTTCTATGTTTAACAATAACAATTCCTCTTGCTATATCCGATAATTCTTCTGATGATAATGGTGATCAATCAATATTCTTCATTCACGAAATTCATTCCACAAAGTCAGGTGCCTTTTCAGCTAAAGTAATACAGAGTTGTTGAACACATTCCTCTATCGGTATATTACGTTGTTGTAAATGGGATATTGTTTCCTCAAAAATTTTAGAGTCAATCGATCATGAGAATTTTGTTTTCAGATAATTAATATTATCTATTATATGATTAAATTCTTCGTTATTGAACATATATTCCTTATTGATTGTCATAATAATGGCTGTAATAATTAAATCAATATATAACAGTATATATAAAAAACAGAATAATGTCAAATTTTAGCATAATTATAACAAACATTACCCTCTTTAAATAATATCAAAAATACGACTACAGTCATCCTTTAACTAATCCAAATAGCCCATAAAAGAGTTTAACATTTTTGTATCTATCTCCAACAACTTAAGAGATTATACTTATAAACTAGAGTTACTTTATTAATTTCTCAAATCCATTATCAATTAAATATTGTTTTATTTTCTGTTTTGTCTTATATCATTGCAGAAATCATGTATATAGTAAATAAGAACGATTCCAAAAAAATGGTAATTCTCTATAAATAATTCTTTTTAGACGCAACAAAATTTCTTTTTCTTTAATTGATAATTTCAATAGTTCTGGTAATGGTTCTTTAAATTCAGTCGCCGCTATATGTAATTGAAAGTTTATTTTTTTTTCTAAATCATTATTAAGATAATATGATATATCTATAAGAAAAAATCTGGAATTATCTCCAGCCGTAATAAGTTTTCACTTTTTTTCTTCAAAAACAGGATAACTATCAAAAAAATTATTTATTACCATTTTTTTAAGTAATTTATCTTTCATCATTTCCTTTGAAAAATATTCCACTTTCTGAACGAAACTTTCTCTTGGATTTTTAGATACAATTCGGATATCAACATCACTTTCTGATTCTAAAGCCAATCAATACTTAACACTACCAAATATTTCCATTTTTTCATTTCTTTGAACAATATTTTGAAATCACAGTTTGATAATAATTTCCTTGATAAAACCATAAAATTCATCTGATAATATCGTTAACTGTTTTTCCATAATGTATAATTTATATAAAACACATAAAATGAATATAACATATCTTTATAGAAATTCAATATATCCTATATAATACTATATTACAATTTTTATGACCTAACAACAATCAAGCATCACTTTCCTTCGACAATACCAAAAACACGACCACAATAAGCCCTAAAAGAGTTTAATATTTTTATGCTTATTTCCACCAACTAAAGAGATTATAGTTCTAAACGAATAAAAATCATGATCTTTTTATATCTATTTTCTTGGACTATATCTAACTAAATCATACATTTTTCATCATATTTCTTTTGGCTTTTGCTGATTTTTTTTAATCCCATTTTTTTATAAAAAACTCTCAATTGCTATTTGGTAATATCCAAAGACAAACAGGGAAATTCCCATATATTTCAACAAAATCATTAAATAATATAGTTCCAATACCTATGTTTTGATAATTTGAATGTACATAAAAAGCATAAATTTCTTTTTTGCAATCATGATCATTGTCATTTCTACATGCACCTCAATGAATAAATCATTGTACGATTCAACTTTCTTCATATACTAATAAAGCAGAATGAGTATCTAGAATTACTTTCTTAAGATGTTCTACGTGTTTGTCGTTTGAAAAGAATCCAAATATTTTTGATCAATAAATCACCTATACCCATCTTTCCAAGCAGCGACATGAATATCACTAATTCATTGTACATCATAAATTGTAGCATATCTTGATCAATGAGTAAATGAATCTTTTGAAGAAGAATTAATAAAGATATAAAACAGTTAAAATATTATATTAGGTTAGTTATATATAAACCAATTATGATTTTTGTTCATCTAAATAATCATCATATCTATTAGCCTTATCATATCATAACATCAATATGTCTTTGTCTTTTACTTTACCAGCTAATTCCATCGCCGTATAAAATCATGCCTTAGTCGTTCTTCCCCAATCAGACAATTGGTATCTATCATTATCATAATATATGATATCTTGTGGGATTTCTTGATCCGTTCTTTCTTTGTATTTTGCTTTAACTTGCTGATCTCAAACTAGATAAACATCTTGCACCATATCAACAGAGTTTTCAAAATGTGGAAAATATATTTGATTATTACTTGGAGAAAGTCATGGCATTGAATGCCTTCATAGTTCTCAAGGTTTCATATTAAAATATTTTTCGTATTGTCATGGATAAACTCTATCATACATATTTGCTCATTCAAAGGTTTCAAATCAAATTATTTTTGTCCCATGAAGATGTAACGGTCATCAAATCCCTAAAGTATTTGTTCAGTTACCTATTCAACTAATGAAATAATCCAAATTTTTGTTATTTTCTTTAAAATTTTGAAGGATAGTATATCATATTTTAGATAAAGCTCTTATAGTAATTTCATTATTATCAAAGATTTTTCAGTCTTCATTTAATTTTCCTTGACTATGGCTTAAGAAAAATAGATTTTTATTGTTGATATCTTCTCTATTTCTTATTAAAAATCTTTTGATAAACATAGGAAATCAATTTGTATACTGTTGAGCATCCGTTAATTGCAATTCTGCTCAATTCTGCTTAACGCTATCCTCTCTAGCTTTTTCTCATCATGCTGGAAGGATAATTAGACACGAATATCACAAATCTTTGGCTACTTTTGAACAAGCGATTCATCAACTTCATGATGACGTTTCAAATAATTTTGTTTTTCATGGAATAATATATCATTTTACTTCATATTCTAGTATTAAATCTAGATAAACCGATGCATAATGATTTTCTCATAAATCATTTTCAAATAATGAGACAAAAGAAATTTTATTATTATTGGGTATTTCAAGATTCTTTATCATGTCTTTGAGATCAACCACATGTATTGAACTTTTAAATTTCTCATAGAGTTTTTCGTATAGTTCCCTTCTTTCTTTTGTTAAAGAGGCCAATTTTTGTTCAGTATCTTTACTTAGCAAAGCTTGTTGATTGGCTAAATTTAAATTACGAAACAAATCTGGTTTTGCTCCTAATATTTTTTTTAATTGTTGTTCTTTTTTTGCTCTTATATCAGCAGGCACATTAGAAAGATATGACATTATTGTATCTAAAGGTAATAAAAGGGGGATAAATTATTATATCCCGTTTAAAAAAGATTGCAAAATTTCTCTATAGTATTATATCTCTTATATTTTCATCACTATTCGATAACTTCAAAATCAGCATTGTAAAAATCACTTATTAACTGATATCTTTTACTTCTTTTTTGTTGATCATTATTTCAGAAATTAAATTCTTCGAAAGATGTCCATCAGTATTCGTTGGGTGCAATATCCAAATAGTATGCTGTTAAACTTTCACACAATTGTTCTTCTAATCAATAAGCATCTTGCCCCTTTTCACCATTACTAATATCAATCATATCTTTATCATATATAGATGCATATTTTGTTGTATAGAGAGGTTCTTCTTTCATAGAGAGTAAAAAAGCGTTTCTCCATTCTGCAAAAGTAGACGTAGAACCATCTTTAAACTTTATAATTAAGGTATTTGCATTAGGAATATCTCTAAACTTAGCAAAAATGGTATGAAAGAACTCGTGAACTAATACATGTTTTTGGTAAGCTTCTATAGCCTCGTCATTTTTGCTTACATGTGGTGATACACTAGTTTGATAAATAGTTTTTCAATCTTGTGAGGTTCTACCAATTAACATAAAGCCTCTCTTATAATATTCCTTCATCAATGGATATTTTTTATCTGTTTGAAAGTCTTTCTCTATCTCCTCTTCAGATAATGCAAAAGGGACATTTCGAATACTTCCATGAACCCAGTTTCATTCATTATCAAATTGCCAAGGAAGAATAACATTATTTTGATCAGAATAGTCCAATTTTTCTAAATTAGATATATTTAGAAGAGATAACGGCAAAGTTGTGAGAAAATTATTGGTATTTTCTAAAGTCAAAGTATTAGTTCATGGCAATCTTTGTTCATATGATAAATTTTTAATGGCAGCTATACGATTTTCTCTTAATATTCTCTCTTCTTCAGACAGAAGAGCATATGCATTTTTTCTTTTTTCTAGATTTTGCTTATAAAGAGGTAAATTATCCTCTACAAAACGTAAAGTAGAAAGTTCGTTGAGTCTATCTTTATTCTCATCTATCTTCCTTTCTAAAAGAGCTTGAACAATCTGAGAAATAGCGGTATTTTTGTTTGCACTAGAGTCAGAAACATCAAGGGGTTTAATACGGTTCATTTTTTACTGGAATATGAATAAATAATTAGAATATATGATTATAATATGGTATGTCAATAGATTTAACCTAATATAATATTATATGACCAATAATGGATTTTATGTAAAATACTCAAGTAGCTTGGTTTCTATACAATTTTAATCATCATAATTCTCACGGAAATATCATCTTTCTTCCAAAATAGCAAAAACCCACTCAAGATGATCCTTAGACTGATCCAAATAATCTCTAAAAGACTTTAACATTTTAGTACTTATCTGAACCAAATGGGTATTCTGAAGGTTTAATGATATCAAATCAGTATAGATAAGCGGGATTTCATGTGTTTGAAATCTTGCTTTTTTATTATAATAAAAATCAAGTAAACTCTATGGAAAATTGTATTCATATCAGATTTTCTGTTCAAACCAAATTAAAAAGATAACCTTTCAATAAAAGAAATAATTCTTATTATTTATTGAAAATAATATTTATCTTATAGATAATAAGACAATGAACCAAATATTCTTGGGACTAACAATAGCTTTGACAATAAATTTATTGATGTTTTTCCCTGCATATTATTGGAAAACAGATAAGCTGACAGATATCAGCTATTCGTTTACGTTTATAGTATTATCTACAATTATGATCATCTATCATAATACATGGATTGCTGGCTTGATGATAATTATCCGAGCACTCAGATTATGAATGTATCTACTGATAAGAATAATGAAAATTAAAAGAGATAATAGATTTGATAAAATGAGGAATGATCGAAAGAAATTTATACAGTTTTGGTTATTACAGGGAATAACTGTGGCTATAATATCTATCCCACTATTATTGTCTTCAAACAACCATATTTCAATAATAGGAATTATCATATGGGGAGGATGACTTTTAATCGAAGCAATTGCAGATTATCAAAAATTTCAACATATTATATATAAGAGACCTAAATGGATTCAAAATTGACTATGGAAATATTCTAGACATCCAAATTATTTTTGAGAGATAATATGTCGAATAGGAGTTTATATAACAATATTGCCATGACTTTCATTGAACAATTCGCTTATAGCTATTATTAGTCCGTTATTTATAATTGTTCTTTTATTATTTGTATCTTGAATTCCACTTTTGGAAAAAAGTGGAATAAGAAAACGAGGCAATGATGCTTCTTATGAAGAATATGTGAGAATAACAAGTATCTTAATACCACGATTTAGAAAAAAATAACATTTAAAAAATATTGAAAAAGGGGTTATTTACTACATCCTAAAAAAATCTCAAAACATATTGATTTCATCTAAGATTTTCTCGTAATCTAACCCGTAAGGGAAAGAAAACAAATCAGCGATTCCACCAGCTTAAGAGATTATAATTCTAAACCAATAAAAATCATGATAAAAGTCATGATTTTTTTATTTAATCCAAGTAACAAATTTTTCTTTATCAAATTCTTTAATTTTTTTTGGATATTTAGTGGCATACCCAACAAGACATCAATCAATCTGATACTTACCTTTCTCTAAACCGAGAATATCTAGAAATTCCTTATTTTTGGACATTAAGCCACCAGTCGCAGAAAGTAGTTGAAAACCAAGTCATAAGTTTGTTGCAGTAAGCCACATATTTTCCAAAGCGTGAGCTATTGATTGTTTTTCTATTGGAGGGAATCATTTCCTCTCAGCTATAATAATATAATAAGGAGCTTGGTACAATGATTGCATACCATTTTCAGAAAGTATTTTTAGTATATTGGCAAATGGTCACATTTTTTTCTTCAAAAAGGGTAATAGTTTTAATAATATATTCAAACCTCTAGCGTTCTTTTTAACTGCAGAAAACAAAAGTTTCTGAAGTCTTTTCATTTTTTCGGAATCTTGATGGATGACAATAATCTTTCTTATATCCCACAATGGAATGCCCGTAGCCCCTCAATAGGGAGCATAAATGGCCGATTCCACCAAAACATCAATATCTTGTCTACTCGGAATTTTATCGGTAAAACTTCTTATGGATCTTCTTGTTTTAATTACTTGTTCAAATGTATTGGCAATCATAATCGGATTGGTAATAGTATAAATATACTAGATATAGAAACATAAGACAGACACAAGAAAATTATTTATTAAAATATTTATTCACGTAATCCGCTCAATAAAGATTAAAGAGTGGGGTTTCATCAACAACTACAGCTAATATTGCTCCATTTGTTTCCCTGGTAATAGTTAAACAACAATAATTTGGAATCTCTTTTTTTGTTCAAATATATGTAGATATATTTTGGGAAAAATTACTTGGAGCACGTGTACATCAAGGAACAAAACAAGGGCCCTTTCAGGTAATTTTTTCTTGAGTAGAAGTAGTAGTAATAACTGATGGAGAAGTAGATTGCTGATTATGTCCTAACATATAAGGGAATATAAACACAAAAAGGGTAAAAAGCAAAAACAATAAAAACATATATATTCATCTAACGAATTTAAGAAAAAATAATATGAGAACAATAAGTAATATCCAAAACAAAAAAATTCACAACCATCCCCACACAAAAGTTTTATCAAAACAAAGTATAAGTCCTAGAAGAGCAACAATACAAATAAGCAACCATCATAAGATAAGTATTCGCAAAGGTTTTTTCTTGGTAATAGGTTCTTTCTCATTTTGTACTTTTGATGGTTTTTTGTGTGACTTGTAATGATGTACAAAACTGTTTGTAATTGGATCATATTCAGAAGGACCATCAAAATTTCCTGCTGAAGTTCCAGATCTAATAATTCATAATTTTTTAAGTGTAGACATGAATCCCATGCATATAGATAAGTAAATAAAAGAAAGTAATACAACAAAAAAGAACAAATATATATCAAAAGAATATATTCTATCTAGACAAAAATTCAACATAACCTATGTGTTTCTAGTAAAATATTACATTAATCAAAAATAATGAACATATCATCTTTATCTAATAATTTCAAAATACGATCAAATATATAGCTTAGCTTGGATAAACTAGCCCTAAAAGAATTTAACATTTTAGCATTTATCTCGAAATAATGAAAATCAATTTGAATATATCTAAAAACACAATCAAGGTTATGATCTATTTTATAATGAAAAAAGGGTAAAAATTATTTACCCTTTTCTTTAATAGGAAACATTAATTTATTAATTAGTACTTGCATCTTCTACTTCCTCACTATTTTTTAGCTTTTGCTTTTGCAGCAGCTAATTTTGCTTTTCATTGTGCTTTTGTAAGAGCTAGCTTAGCTTTATTTACAGCCGTAGAAGCAACCTTTTGGGCTTTCACTGCAGCAGTATATGCAGTATGAGCAGTTTTTTCTGTTGCTAATGCAGCTGGTTTGTTAGCTTTGGCTGCAGATTTATAAGCTTTGAGTGCATCCTGATACGCTTTTTTAGCTGTAGCAGTAGTAGTTTTAGCTGTAGCTAAATTTGCTTCTGCTGCATCTAATGCACTTTGTGCTGTAGTTACATCTGAGGTAGTTCAGGTAACGACAGTAGTAGTTGTGACAATAGGAGTTGTTGTTCATGTTGTTGTAGTTCCAGTACTGTCTGCAAAGGCAAAAACAGATAGACTTGCTCACATGGCAATAGTTCATAGGACTAAGGCTTTTGAAATCTTCATGATACTATAGGGATTAAAATTTAAAAAATATATAGTAAATGTAATTATACATATCAACCTTAAATTAACCTTAAAAATACTACCCAAAAAATCACATTTTCCCTTATATTAAGTAATAAATACGAGATTAGAAACATGTGTTTTTTACCACTATTAGAATATTCTACAAATAGCTCTTTATTCAATAATTTTTACTCCAAACAATATAAATAAGTAAACACTATCTCTAAATAATGTAATTATTAATTGATTTACAACAAATATATATTATACATTTCAATATTTATACCTTCAATGAGATATATGAAAAAATATATAGTAATCAGTATAGTGATACTGATATTTACCATAGGTAAAGTATTTGAAACAAGTGCCCATTATACTGTGCCACATCCAAAATATGTGGCGCTAACATTTGATGATGGACCAGACCAGACGACAACACCATTATTACTCGATATTTTGAAAGCAAATAATATTCATGCGACATTTTTTATGATAGGAGAACATGCACAACAATACCCAGACATAGTAAAACGCGTATATGATGAATGAAATATGATAGGGAATCACACACGAGATCATAGAGACCTCACAAAACTCTCTAGTTGAGAAGTTATGGACGAAATACAGAAAACACAAGAGATAATAGACAGAATAACGGGATACACACCGATACTATTCAGACCTCCCTATGGCATGCAAAACCGAACGATATTACATATCAGTAAACTTGCAGCTATACAATGGTCATTAGATAGCGAAGATTGGAAATTACCATCAAGTGGAGCAATGGTACAACACATTATGAAAAATGTACATACATGAAGTATTATTTTGATGCATGATACTTTATCATGAACGATACAAACACTACCAAGCATCATAAATGCATTGCAAAAAAGCGGATATACCATAGTAACAGTGGGGAAACTACTAGGAGGATATAAATATATCCATTCAGGAAGGATATATCGCAAAGGGAAATAATATATTTCTAAATAAAAAAGGGTATAGAGATAATAAAGAAAATAAAGTTTTCATATAGAAGAAAAAACGTTGAATAATATCAGTAATATATAATTTTAAAAATATTGTATTTTTATTTCTCATAGATATACTGTATAGACAAAACAACTAAATTTTATTTACTAAAAAAATCGTTATGAGTAATCTAGAAATCATTATCCTTATAGTGGCTATTGTCATATTGTATGGTATTTTCGCATATAATAGGTTGATTAAATTAAGAAACAATATCCAGAATGCTTTTGCTGATATTGATGTACAAATGAAAATGAGATTTGATATTATAGAAAACATAGTAAACACAGTAAAATGATATGCAGTTCATGAAAAGACAAC
>CAZTFP010000029.1:15358-15709 GCA_964613015.1 uncultured Candidatus Peribacteria bacterium
ACGCTTGAAACATTGACACAAGCAATGAAAAACTTTATGAATGCAAGTTCACAAGATGACAAATTCAAAGCTGATGATATGGTAAGTTGAGCACTTAAATCGCTCTTTGCTGTAGCAGAAAATTATCCTGACCTAAAAGCTAACCAAAATTTTCTTCAACTTCAGACGGAATTGGCTGATATTGAAAATAAAATTGCTGCGACAAGAAGATTTTTCAACTCTACAACCAATGAGTATAATTCATCTGTTCAATCATTTCCGACACAAATTATTGCAAATATGTTTGGCTTCAAACAAAAAGAGATTTTTGCCATTACCGACCAAAAAGAAAAAGCTGTTCCCAAAGTACAA
>CAZTFP010000030.1:0-15112 GCA_964613015.1 uncultured Candidatus Peribacteria bacterium
GATCCAAATAATGAAGATGCACTTTTACAGGTGACTGATATTCAGTATAGAAAAGGTGAAATAGGTAAAGCAACCAAAGCGATAGATTTTTTAAATGCGAGAAAAAATAATACTGATCCATTATGACTCTATATAAAATGAGTACTTGAAATGGAAAAAAATCATCGAATGGAAGCAAAAAAATATTTACAACAGGCATTAGAACTTACTAAAGCAGAAAATCATGAAATTCTCAGATGCTATGGACTCTGTGAATATCGATATGGTAATAGAGAAAAATGACTTAATTTGATCAAAGATGCTTTCCATATCAACAATAACGATGCTGAAGTTATCTATAATCTTATAGAACTGTATATCTTGGAACATAAATACAAGAAAGCAAAAGATATGATTAAATATTTTTATAAACATCGTGAAAAATTACAGACCATTGATAAAGCTTTGGATTTCTATGATCAAAAGATCTCTTTATTCGAAAAATTTATTACAACACAACATATGTTTAAACAATAGTATAAAGACTAAAGCTCAAAGACTAAAGCTCAAAGACTAAAGTTCAAAGACAAAAAACATTTATCATCTATATCTAAACAATGTTTCATAGCTCACTCTCAAAAATTTTCAAACATGATGTTTCTACACTCCTTAAAACCTCTTGGACAAATGTACTTTGAGTAAGTGTTTTTATTGGATTTCTCTTATTCCTCTTAAATATTTTTTTATGAATTTCACTCTATGCTAACCAATTTACTGGTCAGCTCAAAGATAGGCTTGGTATGTATTTTTATATCAAAGAAGATACCACACAAACTAATGAAATCTATAAAAAGGTTATTACCCTCAAAGACTCATTAGAAGCACAATGACTCAAAGTTATGTTCTCTTCAAAAGATGATGCGTTAGCATTTTTACAGAAAAAGATTCCTGATGTCGTAAGCAATTTTCAGAAATTTGGTATCAATAATCCCCTACCTGCTACTTTATACGTTATGTTTGATAGTGATACTAAATATGAAGCACTTAAAACGCTTATCATCCAAAATAAAGATATTATCCTCAATACCAAAGATATTGATGCATGATCAACACTGAAACAACAAGAAAATAGAGTCCTTACCATCATCAATCTCTGTAATTTTGTTGTTTGACTTTCTTATGTGATTATTGCTATATTATTACTCATTATCCTTTCATTTCTCTGATTTTTACTCAAAAACATTTTCCATACGTTTCATAGAGAACTTGAAGTTAAAAAAACATTATGAGCAACCTATACGCAGATTATTCAATGATTTATACTTCTTACCATGAATGTACTCTTATTCTCCTTTCTTATTTGTTTGGCATTACTTTTGATAAGCTGAATTACTATTAACTATTATATCTATGCTCTCTTTACCGTAACCATTTGGAGTGTTTTCAGTAATATGTTTTTGGTTCTCGGTGTCTTTATATGAGAAATTATTGTGGTTGCTACTGTATGATTTGGATTCTCTCAATTCTTTGCACGTGCACTTAATAAAAAACTTTAAGCCCAATATATAGGATTTAATTACATCAAAAAAAACAGACTTGCGTAGTAGCTTGTCTGTTTTTTGATAGAGATATATTGTAATGATTAAGCTACTATTCGAATTCCAGGTCCCATAGTTGGAGCGATAAATACTTTCTTGATTAATTTTCCTTTTACTCATGTCGGCTTATTATCTTCCAATGCTTTTAGAAACGCTTTTATATTCTCTTCTATTTGTGCTTCAGTAAATGATAATCTTCCTACTGCAGCATTGATGTTTCCTGTTTTATCAAGTTTAAATTCCATCTTTCCTTTCTTAAATTCTTCAACCGCTTGTGGTATATTTGCAACTACTGTACCAGCTTTTGGAGATGGCATAAGTCCCTTTGGTCCAAGTTGTTTAGCAACTGGTGCTAAATCTCTGATATGTTCAGGAGTAGTAAGCAATACATCAAAATCAAATTTTCCTGCTTTGATATCTGCAAGTAATGTCTCTGTCCCAGCTATATCTGCTCAAGCTTTTTTTGCTTCTGCTTCATCTGCTGTGAATACTGCAATTCTTTTGCTTTTTCCTGTCCCATGAGGAAGAATAGTCGTTCCTCTCATCATCTGATCGTTGTATTTTGCGTCTGCATTAGTTTTGACAGCAATCTCTACTGATCCATCAAATTTTGTGTATCCAGATTTTTTTAGCAAAGTTACTGCTTCAGCTATAGGATACGCTTTTGTAGAATCTACTGTTTTAGCAGATTCACGATACTTTTTTCCATGTTTTTTCATGTGTACATATATAATATAATAAAAGTGGTCCTATCGTACGCCTAGGCGTACTCCCACATAGCATTGAACTATTTTTCTATTTCTACTCCCATGTTTTTTGCCGTACCTGAGATAGATTTTATCATTGATTCAATGTCTTCGGAATTCATATCTCATTTTTTCAATTCTGCGATTTCTTCCAAATCTTTCCTAGTAAGTTTTCAGATTTTAGTTTTGTTTGGTTCTCCTGATCATGCTTTTACATTGAGTTTCCAAAGAATCAAATTTGATGTTACTGGTTTCCCTATTTTGAGATCAAATGTTCTATCTGCATAGATAGTGAGTTCTGCTTTAACCTTAACATCTGCACCACTAAATTGTTTCATAAGATCCATAGTTTTTTCGTTGAATTCTTTGATGAATTGTCCGATATTTACTCCATTTGCTCCGAGCATAGGCCCGAGTGGAGGTGATGGTTGTGCTTTTCCCGCTGGTATTTCGAGATTGAGAATATTAGTAATTTTTCCTGCCATTGTGTTGTTAATCAATAAATAAAGATTTAATATATGCTTTGGATTTGTGATATAATTTATAATCCATTTGAACTAGCCATATACCATCATTGAGGTAGATAAGCATAAGTACTTGTTTGTCTTTATATTCTGGAAGATTTATAAAGATTACTTTGTTTCCAAATAATTGGTTTTGGATGAGATCTTGCTCTGTAGCTACAGTATATAGACTTCCTTTGAGTGCTCTTGCTATACTTGCAAAATCATAACTTGGTGTGCCGAGATAGATATACCATATACCTTTTTCATCAGCTAATGCATATTGGTATTTTATTCATAATTTTTCTATAACCGCTATCGATCAGTAATAAATACTTGTTCCAGAAAGCAATTTTATTGTGGTATCTTTACTCATTGTTCCTGTTGTATTTACTGTTCCTGTAGTGGTTTTGGATATTTTAATATTACTTCATGTCTTGCCTTGTATTGTCATCCCTGTTGTAATTTTTACATTTCCTGATATGTTCTCTGTGCTTCCTGTAAATCAAGGTGTAGTATTTTCTAGTATCGAATCTATTGTGGGCATTACATCTCCGCTTTTATTAAGGATTTGTATTCCAGATCATGGGTTTTGTGATTGTATGCTTTTTTTTACTTCACTTCATTTTACTTGGTACCATACAATATACACAATCATCAGTGCCAAAAAGAGTAACATCATCGAGAATCTCAAGATTTTTTGCTCTTTACTATGCATCTTAACGATCAGCAAATAAAAGCCTTTTACAGAGAAGCGACAAATGTGTTCATTTGTCCTGTAAAGTATATTCTATTAACTCATGAGCTCAACCTTGTCTAAATCGATTACTACTGGAGTGAGTCTTCCTAACATTTCAATATTTACGACTGCTGTTCCCTTTTCTGCATCTATATTTCTTACACTACCTTTCATTCATTTAAAATCTCCCGTTTTGAGTAATACTACATCTCCTTCTTTGAATGGTATCTTGAGTTCTGATCTTTCTTGTGATTTTTTAATCTGTTCTACTATTGTGGTATATTCTTCTTCAGTCAATGGAATAGGGCGTGTTTCAGCTCATACAATCAATCTTACTCATGGAGTATTTCTGATTACATACCAAATCTTGTCGTTCATTTGAGATTTTATAAATACATATCCAGGATAAAGTTTTTTCTGTTTAATGATTTTTTCTCATTTTTTGAGTGAAGACTCATTTATCATAGGTGACATATAATCCTCTACGGTTTCCGTGAGTTCTTGTTTTTTTACTCTTTCTCTTAAGTTTTCTATTACGAGTTCTTCTTGACCAGATACTACACTCAAAACATACCATTTGAAACCATTATCTTCAATCTGTCTTTTTATCTCTCATACATTTGTTTCAGATTTTTGCATACTACGTACGATAAAACGATAAAACCTTTAAGTATTTACTTATTATTTCATGGTCATCAAACCATAGAATCGCTTGTATATACCATTGAATACAGTATCTGCAGCAATAAAATAAACTCCTGCTACTAAAATTGCAACAAAAATCGCAATCGTAAGATTGATAAAATCTTTTTGGGTAGGATGTTTTAATTTCTTGACAGTATCTAGACTATCATAGATAAATTTCATCATGTGCCTTTTTTTCAATAATAAAAAAAAAGTTTGGTGACACTATACTACTAAACTCTATTGGTTTTTCAAGGGAAAATTGACAAAACGACTAACAACTAATAACTAATAATTAATACTGATGGTATTTTTTATATTTTTCAATAATTATTGCTTATTACCTGTGAATTCTTATTTGAAAATTATCCTACAGCACAAATATATCTGGTAGTCAATGATGTGGGTTTACCAAAATCTCCAGGGTTTACATAAGCAATAATCTCTGGTTTTTTTTTCTGAACAGTAAGTATTTTCTGAAATATAGTAAGTAGTGGTGTCTTTGAGGAAACCGTTTGAATGATTCTCGCTATTTTATTTTGTTCGTCAATCTTTTTTGATTTAGCAGGGGTATTCACCTCAATATTGGTGAGTATTACGATACTATATTCTTCTCTATTGTTTTTTATCCAACCAGCTATTTTGTTTAGTATATTTTGTGGAGTTTTCTCACCTATACTTATATGTAAGAGTTCCTTATTTTCCATGATAGTCCTGATAAATGGTAACTGAGAACGTATCTGTTCGTAGAGTGATTTTTGTTCGGGTTGTCCTATTTGAGCTCCGATAGTATGAGCTATTTTATGTATTTTGCTAGGAGAATTTTTTCGCGTCTGACCAAATATCGGTCCATAGGTAGTGATATCTATAATACTATGATTAGTATCATCTGATTGTTGTGAAATTATGAGTAATTTCTTTTTTTTGTTATCGAGCAAAAGATATCCGGCCGCTTGGAGTAAACCGGTATAAAAATGTGGTCCTTGAGGAAGAATCGCTACAGAATATGATTTTTTTGGAGAGGGTTTTAATGTCGGTATAAGTTCTGATGCCCCCACGACATATCCCATAATCTGTTCTGCTACTACTTCTGGTGCTAACGTCATATATATATGTATTTATAATGGTAAACTACTCTCCCTATTGTTATTTTTTAGGGATTAAAGATTTTTTGATCTGGATAACAAATCTATCTGCTAACCTATCACGTTTTTGTCGTTCTTCATTGTGCATAAAGACTACAGAAACTGTTTCTATAAAATATTTCCTAAATATTTCATTGATATTTTCTTTTATCATATCTATCTGTGGTTTCTCACAGTTTTTATAAATCACCACAAGATCCATCTCCAAATCTATATTAAATCTCTTCCCAAAGTAATATTGATCAATCATCACCTCATAGGTCGTGAATAGGTTGATGAGTTCGCTTTTGAGTCAGAAATAAAATATGTTTTTTATGTTGTCATGAAACTCTGGTTTGATCGTGATTGCCCATCATTGGCCATCCTTATTTACATTGATAACTTCAGCTGCTAGGAGTGAATCTACTTGTTTTTTGATTGCAGGAAAAGTTCGTTCGATTTCACTTTCGAGCGCTCTCATCGAGACTCATTGTCTTCTAAACAAAAGATATTTGAGGATATCTACTTTTGTCTTGCTACCAAATAACTTCTCTAGATTCATAGAAAAAGAAGACCAAATAAAGTGATCTTCTTGAAGATAGGGATTTACGTGAAAATTACAAGAAGTTTACTCTATCGATAGCTAAGACTGTTTTTTATTCAGCAGTTACCCAACAATCAAGTCCATTTAAATAGTCCGTTATTGTGACAATTTCATCTCTATAATCTTCAGATCTTCCTTTATAGTTTTCTATTTGTCATAACTTTTTATTTGCATTGTCTTCAAAAAACGTCTCTGATCAAACAGGTTTGAAAGAAATATTTCATTTTGCTGAAATGGTGAATGGCTTTTCTTGTAATTTATATGCATAGGTATCAAGTAAAGAATTGACTCCTTCTATAAATAGCTTCCATTGATTTTTGTTGTCGAATGTAATACCTCTCAGCGATGAAAGCGCAAATGTGAGTTTTTTGTCAGCAGTTGCAACCAAATCTTTCTCTGTTGGTAGTCCCCTTTTTATCTCAGATATATTATTTAATCTTAGCTGTGTTTTTACCTCTTTTTTCTGTTTCATATAATCTGTTTTAGAATATATATTGATCTTTTTGTCCTTTATGACAAAATATATATTTCCAGATTCTCAATAATCTAAATCTGTTTTTTTTGTTAATATAATTTTTTTAACATTATCAAGCTCTGTTTCTGATAATTTATATTCTGATAGTTGTGTATCTATATCTGTGCTATCCCAGCTATTTTCTGTTGTTGCGCCACTCTGCGCAGCTTCTTTTTTATCTTTGTTCTTTTTGATTTTTTCCACTAATTTATGTAGTTTCATTCCATCAATATATTCTTCTATTGTAGCATATGCGACTCAATTTGTGTTTTTCTCTTTTTTCCATTCATCATTTTCAAAATCTTTTTTTATGGATTGTACGAAAGCGTATTTCAATGGAAAGTCTGTGAGTTCTCATCAGCCATCATCGAACCTATCTTTTATATCCCAAAATACCTTTTCAAATCCATAGGTATCTTTGAGATATTCGAGATCACTCCTTGTTGCTTCGTTTAATTGAAATATATAAGGTTTATTATACATAGTGATCGTATACTCTTTGAGTGTTTTCCTTTCGTCGATTTCTTTTGCTCCTGTTTTCGCGTTTCTCGTATCTTTTTGTACGATAATTTTCCCAGCCTCAAGATTGGTTAGTGTTCTTTTACCAAACTTTCCATCAGCTTTTTTATATAATTCAGTAGCGTCATTACTCATGCCCAATGCTTCTTGCACTCCTTTCACATCACCCGATGTAAGCAGTGGAATGATTTTTTGTGCTAATGTGGGGTCTGCTATTTTTAACTTTTCTCCTGCAGCTACTACTTGATCTGGTGTCACTCAGGAATACAAGGTAAATGTTATGTCCTTTGCTTCTAATGTTTCTGTAGTACTTACTTCTGCCGTTGTTGTTTTTTCTATTTCAGTTTTGAGATTTTTTAGTTGTTGAATCGTTTTCAATCCAAACGTTTCTTTCTCTAAATCTTTTTCTTCACCAACCTTTAATAGTACTGATATTTTATACATAAAATATACAAGATCGTTACTATCTTTGTCTGCTATGAGGTTTTTTAATCGCTGTGGAGCTTTATCGTCACATTTGGCTATTGTTTCGCTTTTTACCGTAGCAGTCCCTTCGGTTACTGAAAATTCAACCTTATATTGGGAAAATGCTGTAGCAATATCGAGAAACGATTGATCTACTCATCATATTTTTTCATTTTTAAGTGCAGTTTTGAATACTTCAGCGGTATTTTTGTCGTCAATTTTTAAATTATCTATAGCTGTTTTTTCTGCAGCTTCCAATGTATTATCAATTTTTAATGCTTCGAATACCATTTTGATGGTAGTAAATTAGATAAAACTATGTATTTTGCTGATATACTAAATTCATTACCATACCATACATTGCATCCAACGCATTTTCTTGGATGTCTTTTTGTTGATTGAAATGGTTTTGTAGATCTGCAAAAAATGATGATCTTTTACCAAGTAGATGTAAAATCTCTTTTACTTTCTTTACTTTTTTTGCGTGTGCCAAGGTTGTAAATTCTGTCTTGGCTTTTTGTGTATCAAGCATCTTTTAGTATAAAGATTAAAGATTGAAGCCTAATTTTTTTAGAACCTTTAGCTTATATAGTAATTATAATCGTAATGTGTGATTTTGTCAAATATTTGTTTATCAAATGTTTCATGAATCTCTCAATGGAAGATGAATCAAATGTTGTGGTATTTTTTATTATGCTCAAAAATTTGCATTTTTTTTGTTTCTATATACAATTATGATATATTTAATAATTTATATAGACAAGAATGCATATTATCAAGAAGTATCTTAATGAGTTTATTGCGAAGTATACAATACTTTTCTTCCTTTTTGGTGTTATTTGTGTTATTCTCGTGGGTACTCTTGCTTTCCATATTATAGAGGGACGATCATTTTTCAACTCGCTCTATTTTACTTCAGTCACTATGTCGACCATATGATATTGAGATATCGCTCCTATTACTCATGGAGGTAAATTAGTGGCTATGCTTTATGGATTTATGGGTGCGCCGTTATTTGTTGGACTTACCTGAATATTCTTCCAATCTAAACTTCAAAAAATGCTTAAAACAAGTATTCATGCATATCATAAAGAAGCTCACGAAGCTGAAGAATTAGCTCTTCAAATGCAAAAATCTAGCAATAAACAGAATAAAGAAATTAATAAAATAGAAAAGGAAGTAAGAAAACAGAGAAGAAAATAGAAATTAGAAACTATGAATTATATTATTATTTAGTTTTCATCCCTATATATGCTAGTGCTAGGGCATCAGCAGCATCATTAAATTCTGGAAATTCTTTGAGTCCATAAAGTTTCATAATACATTTTTGTACTAATATCTTTTCTGCTTTACCGTTTCCCGTAATAAATTTTTTGAGCTCAATAGGGGTATATTCTTTGATCTTTATATTATTTTTTAAACAGAGCGTAATAAGTATAGCTCTAATACCGTAGACAAATTCTGCGTTATTTTGGTTGAATCTCGTGAAAAAAAGTTTTTCCATACACATAGTCTGTATAGTATGTTTTTTACATAGTTTGGTAAAATACTCTTCTATTTCTCTCATTCTCTCAAATTGGTCAATTCTCGTGGGAGATTTTATCTCTGACAATAAAATACCCGAATCAATTATTTTCAGGTCTGATTTTATTACTGCGTATCATAATTTTCTAACGCCTGGATCTATTCAAAGAATCATGTATATAATTAAGGATTAAGAGCTTCGCTTATTAAGGATTAAGCATATTTTTCTTTGTGGTATTTACAATTCTTACCAATATTCAGATAATACTCTTAATTTCTTTTATATATTCACTATAATCTTTTTCTAACATTTTACTTTCTTGTAAAAATTGCAACCAATATAATGTTTCATTTGCTTCTTTAAGTGCAATAGTCATTTTATGAACAAAATCTTTTTTTGAAGCTTAAAACTTTGACTCAGTTATGTTTGCTCATATACTAGTTCAACTTCTTAATAATTGTTTAGAAATTACAAACTCATTGTTCTTTGTAAGAAACCTATATATTTCTATTATGTTTACACTGAATTTTAAGGATTTTTCCATAATCAAATTGGGCTTCCTTTCAACGCTTACAATCATTTTTTCTCTTACTTATAAATTTCTTCATCCTTAATTCTTCATCCTTAATATCTTTGTAGTAATTCTATATAATATCGTCAGTAATTCAAGATAAAATCTCGTATCCATCGTTAGTTATGAGAATTGTATATTCTCGTTGAGCTCATAAATCTTTGCCTTTGCAATAGAGGTTTCGATCATTTCCTGCTCTATTTACAAAATCGGTTGAGCTTACCGCAGTAATCGGTTCGAATGCTAATACCATCCCAGGTTGAAAAAATATTTTTTTCATTTCAGGGTTGGGAGTATTATAGATATGTGGTCCTTCATGTACTTTGTTTCCTACGCCATGTCCGGTAAGTTTTCCCAAAACCGAGAATCATGCATTAGTAATGATTTGGTACACACGATGAGAATATTCGTAGATAGCTTTTCCTGGTACAATATATTTGATAGCTTCATCGAGTGATTTTTTTGTCGCTTTGGCTAAATCATATCCCAAAGGATTAGCTGCTTCACCTCAGATAGGGATAGTGATAGCAGAATCGGTAATTCATCATTTGTAGGTTATCCCACAGTCTATCTTGAGTAAATCGCCGTTTTTGAGTACATAGTGGTCTGGTATCCCATGGACTACACAATCATTTACTGATAAACATAAATTTGCTGGAAATCATTGGTATCATTTAAATGCTCATTTGAGATTATTGGTTTTGATATAATGTTCTGCAATAAATTCTAGTTCTATCAAAGAAATTCCAGCCTTGGCCTTGGTGTGTAATATATATAATAATGCTGTCAGATGTTTCCCTGAAATTCTGATGTTGTCTATTTGTTGTTTAGTCTTTAGAATAATATCCTTCATTCGTACGTATTATAAATAAATGGTTTATTTGTTTCCTGTAGATCATCGTGCTCATTCCCCTCTCTGACTCTCAGGTAAGTCCTGAACTTCTTGTCGTTCGACATAATGACATTTTTCTATGATAAATTGAGCTATTTTATCTCCTTCGTTTACTGGAAAATCTTCTTGTCCAAAATTAATCAATATCACTCAAATATCACCTCTATATCCAGAATCTATAACTCCAGCAAGCACATCTATTCCATGTTTATATGCTAATCCTGAACGTGGTGCTATCCTTCCATAATAGCCATGAGGAATAGCTGTAGATATATTTGTTTTGTATAATTTTCTTTCTCCTGGTTTGAGTGTGTACGTATCTGTGGCGAATAAATCATATCCAGCATCAGAAAATGTTGCTTGTGAAGGTACCTTTGCCTTCTCTGAAAGTTTTTGGAATGGAATGATGATTTCTGACATTTTATCATAAGAAAAAAATAAAGTGTGTTGCTTAAGCTATAGCAAAGTATTGTACGTTTTCAATAACTAAATAGCTATACTGGATAATTCTTCTCGTCAAGAGACCTTGATAATGTTTGGATATATTCACTTCTCATACTTTTGATTCCATGGTTTATCTAGAAGATATGTTTTGATCCCTGCAGTAGCAAGATCTATCGCATACTCGAAATTATCTTCTACCATGATATGTATTCCATGTTGTTTGCATAATTCAGATTTACTTATTTCGTTTTGAGAGAAATGGTTTGCAAAAAGTATTTCATCCCATAGTCATAGAAAATGCTCGTTGAGTCGATGGATAGTAAAATCTTTAATCTCGATTCTCCTAGCAGTTACAATTATTATTTTCCATCATTCCTGTCTTAATTTTTCTAGTCACTCTTTGGCTCATTCTACCGGAAATATGTCTTCACTTCTCTGTGCTTCATCTAAAAATCTTCTGAAATATTTCATTCATTCTTCTTTTGTCATTCAGAATTTATCTACATCTCGCAGATAATATGCAGATATATCGTTTTTACTTGCTGGTATCCCATTTATGATATGGTTATGAAATTTCAGTACTCCATCGATGGTTTCACTCAATACCTCATCCAAATCTATTCCTATTATTTTTTCCATACTTTATTGTTCATATAAAACAATTGTCAGCTTACAGAATCATGGAGGTAATTCAAATAAAAAAAACTCTGTCCCGAATACGGGCAGAGAATATCTAATAACATCTTTTTCATTTGTGGTGGTCTATGCAAGTGAGCGGAGAATTATTGAGTATTGGCTCAAAGTATTTTCTGCCGATGGTATCCAACTCATAGGCCTCGTATAGTTCTCCATTATCAAGGAGGGCGAGATTGCACCTCAGGGCTTTCTGGGTTGTATCATAGAACGTAGTAGATTCTATACATACATACAAAAAACGAAGATTTTTCTTGGCCTTGTAGGTGACTCTTTTGATCATAGACTTATCGTCATATGTTTCAATTTCACTACGTACCAGACGAGCATTTTTAATAAAGGAATTGAGCTCTGTTACTGAAACATCAATTGAATCACCTTTCGGAAAATAGGTTGAAACTCCCGTTATTTTCTGGGCATACCCGGACAAGAAAATAACCATGCCGATTACTAGTACTATAAATTTTTTCATACTTAGAGGGTTTTGTTTTTGTTTATACAGATAATATGTATATATCGACAGAAGTCAATCTTTTTGAAGTCTATTTTTATATAGAGGGAGTTAGAGTGGTATATTTAGATTATTCTCATTATATTTTTTATCGTCTCGCCGGCTGGGCCTTACTTGTCCACGAATGTGGGCTTTTTTTCTTCCAGGTGCCCTCAGACTTCGCTGAGGACACAAAAAAAGTACCCTTTGACTTTGCAAAGGACAAGAGCAAAAAACCCCTCGTCGATTGTCCCTTCATATTTATTGTCCATTGATACTCTTTAAAAAAATACCTCATTCAGCGCTATCATACTCTGCCAAACAATTCATTCTGAAATATAGTGAGGAATTGATGATTTGGCAAGTATATATTCTTCAATCAAAAATAGAAAAACATTTTTGAAGGAGAATATACAATCGACCATTTTTCTTTCTTGTGCATATGTTATTATATGGTTTTCTATTTGTTTTATTGTCGTAAATGGGTATACAAAAAAAAATTTACTTTATGGCTATGATATATGAAATGGAATAAGTCATTTCGATTGGTCCCTCTTTATGTTGTATTCATAACAGTCTTGATAGGTATCAGATTCAAGTCGTATTTTTTTCTCCCTATTCCTTTGTGATATGATTGAGGTATGTATAGAGATTTTATGCTTGCGTCATTTAACTTTTTACCCAATATCCATCTAAGTAATTTCGCTCCATGGATACAACAAACCTATGAACCAGCATTGTGACTTCTGACCAATATTCCCCTGCTTTTCTGATATTCTGTGGATTGACTCTTGTTGTGGTGAGTAGGATTTCTGAGTGTCGTTACGTGAATTTTTGTGTATCTTGCGTTGAAGAAGTATGGTACATATACTGGATATTTAGGGATGTTGTTGTTCTGGATTTCTCTTATCCAATATCAGACATTTTGGCGGTGATACTTAAAACAAATTATAGGGATTATTCTGATGCTCAGTATTTTCACGCTCTTTGAACGTAAAAAATATTGGATACAATTCCCCTTGCTTATTATGCTCTTTGGTATTAATAGACCAGGAGGGATGTTCTTTTTACTTGTTTTTGCTCTTTGGCAACTGGTCTCTTGGTTACGTACCAGAACAATAGATAAAAATTTTATCTGGACAGTTTTGTGATCAGGACTCCTTGCCTTGGGTATTTATATTCCCGTATTTCGCGAACAAATCTTGGTGATGTTCAGTCCTCTCTTGAGTAGCATATTTATTGAAGGTACTAGTGGAACATTTTTTAGTCTCAAAGAATTTATATTCTATGATATCTTTTTTATTTTGTTTAGTCTTCGATGAGTATATAGAAAAATTATTAAGAAAGATCGAGATTGGATGTTTATATGATGGGTGGTCTGATGTGTTTGGGTATTTTTAGGATTATTTTTTTATAGCAGAGTCTCTATCTACTGGGATATCTTTATTATCCTCTTAGCTGCATATGGACTCAAAGATATCTATCACCATAAAAAACTCTTGTTTTATTGACTATTCGGTGGGTTTCTTGTTCTGCAATCTTCTCGATATCTTTATTATGTAAGCACTATGAGTTTTCCCTTGATTGACCAGAGTGAATTTATAAACATACAGCATATGGATACATTGGTTCCAGATAAGGCAATCATCATGGTAACAAATAAAAAATATTCTGCGTTTGTCCAATGACGGACACATCAAGATATCATCGCTCCCTGACTCTTTGATTTGGATAGACGAGACCAATCACGTTGGGATGCTCGACATCAATGAGATGGCAGTAAAAAATGTATGATGATGCAAGACTATTCTGATCTAAAAAGACCTATCTATCTTCGAATAGGCAAAAATCAACCCGTAGAAAATTTTGAAGGACAACATTGTTTTGAGAGCATAGAAAATTGATGATCTTATCTTATTCTCAAATGGATACCCTAGTAGATTTTTTATTATCTAATTATTCGTATGTTGAGTAGAAAAAACTTATGTCTAGGAACAGTAGCTATTGCCTTACTTATGTTGATTTTGATTCTCCTCCCTCGACAAGATGCACTACTTATCAAAACGTTACGTATCATTTTCTGATCTGTGTATGTATTATTTCTCCCATGATATTGGTTGACGCTTAGTTTCTTTGATGCCAAAGAAATTGATATCTTAGAGAGATTTGCTCTCAGTTTTGCATTATCTATTTCTATCGTTCCTTTACTTACGTTCTATATCAACTTGATTGGAGTAAAGATTACTCAGGTGAGTATACGATGAGTAGTTGTTGTCGTAATTGCCGCATGTATAGGATATTTATTTCGAAAAGCTAAAACATTCTGAAAAGCCAAGTCATCCTGAACGAAGTGAAGGATATTGTAATTATACTATACTCTTCGTTGCACTCAGAGTGACAGGTACTTACTCATGTTATTGAAGGATATAGTAATTATACTATACTCTTCGTTACACTCAGAGTGACAGGTACTTACTCATGTCATCCTGAACGAAGTGAAGGATATAATAATTATACTATACTCTTCGTTGCACTCAGAGTGACAGGTACTTACTCATGTCATCCTGAACGAAGTGAAGGATATAATAATTATACTATACTCTTCGTTGCACTCAGAGTGACAGGTACTTACTAGAAATGACATGTATATATTTTAACTAAAAATAACCATGAAAGAATATTACGTTTATATTCTGACCACAAAACTTAATAAACTTCTTTATGTGGGAGTTACTAATAACTTAGAAAGAAGAATTTTCGAGCATAAAAATAAATTAGTAGACTGATATACAAAAAGATACAATATTAATAAATTAGTATATTATGAAACATGTAATGATATAAAAGATGCTATTGCAAGAGAGAAACAACTTAAATGATGGTTAAGAAATAAAAAGGATCTTTTAATAAGTGGATTCAACCCTGAACGAATAGATTTATCGATATAATTTACTATACTCTTCGTTGCACTCAGAGTGACAGGTATTTACTCATGTCATCCTGAATGAAATGAAGGATATAG
>CAZTFP010000031.1:0-14408 GCA_964613015.1 uncultured Candidatus Peribacteria bacterium
ATGGATAGTTGAATAAGTAACAAAGTTTTGATAATAATTCTTCTTTTGTAGGTACGTTCGCAAGTTCATTTACATATTCACCGCCTTGCCATTTCTTTTCAAACCATCATCCTATAAACGAGAATTCTGATCCTTTATTTTCTCTTTTAAACTCTTTCAAATATTTATTGATTACTTTGAGCGGTCCAAATTCTTTTTCATGTGAATATAATGCAAATACTGATCATTCCAAAGTATCTACATTTACTTCCTCGAGTCCTGCGTCTTTGAGTGCCCTGAGAAAAATTCTTTTTTTAATAATATTCATTTCTCCATCAGCAGTTCTAAGTTCCATTCTGATTTTGTTGGCAACGGTAACAGCTATTCCTGATTGTTTTACAATCACCGCATTTGCTGAACCGACGAGATCGTTTTTGTATTTTGCCAATAATTGATCTTTCTTTGCTTTGGTTATTGTCATTTTCTTACATGCAGAATTTAAAATGTATAATTTCGACATCATCCCACTGGTGCGGAATTGTGTCTCAATTTAAAAAAAGACTCTTTCGAGGCTCTTATACAAAAAATAATGTTTGTATGTGAACCTAGGTAGGAATTGGTGTTTTATGCTTTTAGCAACCTACTGTCTTGGGTAGTTATGTGAGTTTTATAGACAAACAGTGGACAATTGCAAGAGAAAATTAGAGATTTCATTTTAATGTATTTATGTTGTTATTGTTTTCGTTTTGTGTTTTTTTATATGCTACTATATATTCGTCTTGTATTTTTTTCATTCCATCTTGTATTTTTTTAATAACTAATTCTTGAGTCATTTGGTGTATCATAGAGAAAAAAATATCTCAATGATTTTGCATATCTAATTTACCATCTTCGTTTAGTGGTACTATATATATATCATCTTCTATCTTTACACTATAATTTTCTCATACATATGGAGAAATAACATCTTTGATCAAATTTTTTATCTTTTCCTTGATTTCTTTATCGCTTAATGGTAGTTTATATTCGACAGCATTGGCGACATAATTATAATTGGATTTTGTCTCATCCGAGATACCGCACCCCATTATGGCATGTCCTAATCGAACTTCATCCATAGTCTGGTATCATATCTTGCTCATATCCAATGCCTCCTTGAACCATGGATACGCGACCATCGTTCATAATTTCACATAGGTCTGTAAGGTACCATCATCAACTCCTACAGTTCATCCGTCTATATGACGCTCAAGTACTACTTTTTCATCTCATAGGGAATATATTTCCTTTCTTTTCATGATAGTCTGAGGATCGACTTTTACTTCTTTCCCATATTTCTCTCCTATCTTTTTCAAAGCATCATAAAATTTTCATGACTGGCTATTCAACCACATATCGATCTTTTCTTGGCTATTTCACTCATACAGATACTGTTCTCAATTTTCCATGTATTTATTATAATAGATTAAAATTATTTTTTAGATGCTTCCGTTAATTTATTACCATCACTCTTAGCATCAATCCTGAAATATTTTTTACCTCCGATAGTTATTATATTCTTCCCTAGTGTTGATATATTTACATCTTTTGCTTGATCGAATGATAAGAAATATTCTGTATTTCAATTATTATCCACCTCCTTCACATCATAGTTTGTTCAAAATTCACTGCTATTCTTCACTTCTAGATATGCCTCTCATTTATCGAATGAAACTTTTCCTACATCTGCTTCTGATCCTTGATAGGTATATCACATATCTATAGGTTTTCCATCATCGCCTATGACTTGTATTTTACACTTCTTGCCTGATAAATCAATACTTCTTGTAGCTTCATATAACCTTCGGATATGATATTCTCAAATACCAACTTCTATATAAATTTTATTTCCATTAGCATCCAAACCTTCTTCCATAACTGTTGTCTCATTTAATTTATCGAATTTTGCTTTATCTACATTGACTGTTATCACATAATCTCAACTTTTCTCAACATACTTAATTTTTATATCGGATAAATTATGGATAGGTTCAAGTCATCAAGAATGCCTTACAGAAATGCTATTTTGTTTCATTCATATTGTTTTGACTGTAACATCAGTTACTCATATTTTTTTGATTATAAAGTCCTTGTAATTGTACATATTTGGTTTTCATCAATCGATTATATTAGACTCAGTGAGAGCTACTTCTGTCTCTATGCCGTTTATAAAAATATTTATTTTAGGATTATCTTTGATAAACTCCTGGATTTTATTTAATGCTTCATCTACATTACTTTGTGTTACATTTTCTTTACCCTTTTTTAAATCTTTAACCACATCATCATATTTTTCCATAAGCTCCATCAATTTTCATCAAGTACATTCAGGACCGAATGAATGAATGATATCACGAAACCATGGATCTTTTTGTAAAGGAGAAAGTCTGCTATATGCTATATCGAGGTTATCAGCAATTCTAATAATAGAAGATAATGGCGAATCGATACTCGAAGTCTGAAATTCTATTCCTACTCATGGAATGTCATTTCCCACTTTTCTTCCTTTGAATGCCTTGTCTTGAGCTATTACCTTGTCCTTATTACCTTTTGTTTTTTCACCATATTCTTTTTTTATTTTCTCTACCAATTCAGGGTTCTTGGAATTAATCTCAAATGTGATCTCTCCTTTATCGATTTGATCAGTGAACATTCAGCTCTGATTCAATGCATCTAAAATACTTTTTACGCTTTCAGCATCTTCGAACAAAAATTCCATATCTTTATAGATCATCTTTCCATTATAGGTAACCTCTACCTTATCTGCACTATGAAAAAATACCGCATTATACATATCCTTACATAATTGATTTATATTTTCTTCAGTAATATTTGGATCCATTGATTTTATCTGAATTTTAAATTCTGGCATGATGTTTTTTTCAAATACTATTGCTCCTAAAGGACCATGCAAGGATTTTGGCGCCTTAATAGTTTCTGTTTCTGGATATCAGAAATCATGCAGAACACCAGTCATTTTTAATACAAATTGACTTGCTTTCTCGTTTAGTCAATAACTATTTTTAACCTTATCTACAAATTCAGGTACTTGCTTATATATCATTTCTACATAACTAGTAACATTTATCGAATGATCAAATCCATGAGAATTATATTGTGGTGGATTATCCAATGTCTGATAAAATGCAAATTCACTGAGTTTTTTTCATAAATTACTTTTTGGTTCTACTCCTATATTTTCTAAGTAATCATTAATACTTTTACCCGTGACCAATTCTCAATTTTTATCATAATATTCAAGTCATTTATCATGTAATTCTAAAGTAATTAAAAATCTCTTATCAAAATCTAATTCCTTACCTTTTATAACCTCGACATCTCTCAATGTTTTATATTTAGTTTGCAGATCTTCAAACGGCTGAGTCTCTTTGTGTTTATCACTTTTTATATCTTCTAAAATCGTTTCGTTTATTGTTTTATTATCTGCTAGTATATCCAGCTGTTTAATATTTTCATAATGAACTCTAATATTCTTATATGCTTCTACAACACCCTTTAATCCTATAGTTATTAAATCATGTGTTTCTGGCATTATCATTTTTCTTATACTAGGATTTATCACTTCTTCATGAAGCCGTAATTCATCGACGAGGTTCACCATATAATCTATACGGCCCAATCCATTCATTCATTTCACTGTTTCGTAATGATCCTTAATGTGTGACAAGATATCTTTTATTTTATTGAAAAACACTTCTACCTTTTTTATGATAGCAATTTTCTGCTCTGTAGTTGTCTGTGAGTTTATATTTTTTAATTCTTCTTTTAGCTCATTTAGTTCTTTTTCAAGCAGTATTTTCATTTCTTCTTCTGGCAGCGACAATAAGTGTTCTGGATTTACTAAATCATCATTTTTTATTTCTTCTGTTTTATTTTCTGATCTTTCTGGTTGTACTTTTAACTCTTCTCATTTTTCTTTTCTTGCTTGTATATTTTCAATTAATTTACTGAATTCATCCAAGGTCAAATCTTCAAAATTTTGTTTTTTGCTGATATCGATATTTTTCTTTCATTCTTTGTCTAAACTTAATGTTTCATTTTTCCACAATTCATTTTTTTTGATATAAGCTTTCCATTCATTGATTCATCACATATCTTCCCAATCTTTCAGAGTCAATTCATCAAAAGTTTTTTCTTGAAGAGCATTTATTTTTTTAATATCCTGTGTCTGGGTCTTTCTAAGTATTTCATTATATTTCTTTTCTAAACTTATCGGTAATTTTCCTTCTTGACCCAACTGCTCTATTGTGTTCTTCAATTCTTGTAATGGTTTGGAATACTCCTTCCCTGGCTCTTTTACTAAATCTATATCAATAGTATTCAAAATATTTTTGGCAACATCAGCTCTGACACCACTTTTTATTTTCATTTGTTTAGCTAAATAATCTATCTTGGTATCTATAGTGTTCATTATCTTTTGTGTATACGCTATATCTGTCACTATTCATTCTTTTTTTGTCATATCTGTTATTTTTATATCATCGGATGTAATATCTCCTTTTTCTGGTACCATAGGTACAATTTTGTGAGCCATTTTCAATCCGACTACCAAGGTCACCGTTTGCATTACAGATTCTACGCTTATATCTTTAAATCTCTGATCAAAGGTCAAGCTTACAATCTGATCCGTTGTCATCATTCACAAAATCTCTGTAGAAAATTGCATTCATGTATTCAAAGCATTTATGAGCTGAACCACTTTCACTGATTTCGTTAGGGAAGCTGCTCTTTCTATGGTCTTAAGTCAAGGCATAGTTCATAATCTAAAAGCCATTCCTACCCCATTCATCACTCCCATATATAAAACACTTTGTGCCCACGCTTTGGGGCTTTTTAATTCATTGAGCATAGTATTCATATCGCCTGAAATTGCTCATGTTACTACAGTATTCACTACATGAAAAACAGTTCATTCTACGATCATTTGAGCAGCAAAAAGAAGCATTCTTCATCCAAGAGTCGCAGCTTCTATTCATCCAAGCATTGCTCACGCTGCCAAACTACCAATTCATCATGAGAATGCTGTGACTGCTATACTTACAAGAATTTGTTCACTCATTGCTTTCCATTTTTGTATTCCAGCATCTGAAGATCATCAATCATCTCCTATACCCTTTATATCATTATACAATTTAAATAGCTGATTATTCTTTCCTAAACTATCAGCTCTTGCCGGATTTGCATCTAAAGAACTCTCTAATATAAAACTACTGAACCTTGCTGATATCATCTGATTATATTGTTGTACTCTTATATCTCTTACCTTGTTTTCTATCTCTATCTTAATCTGTTGTGTAGATAGTCCGAGAGCTTCCAAAGCAGTCGTGATACTTTCTGTGAATTTCCCCTTTTCCTTATATTCTTTGGCACAAAGCACGAGTTCTTCCTTACTTAATTGTGGATGTATATTTTGTCGATGTCATCATAACACATTCATGATTCCTATGGACTGCACTGCGTCAGTTGATTCATTGCTATATACGGTATTTATCTCTTTTTGTAGAGTTTCCTTTTGATCTTCAAATTTTTTTTGAAGAAAAAGAATAAATTTTGTCGGTACTTTACCATTCAATTTACTTATAAGTTTTTGATATTGATTATCTAATCACAACATTTTTTGACTTCCACTTTCCTTTTTGAGATCTTTGAGAAATTCAGAAATAATTTTGAGGTCAGGATATTTTTTCATATCTTCTGCATTGATGATATCATTTTCAAGCTTTCCCATATTTTCACTCGCATGAAATGATCAAAGATATCACTTTTTACCCATGAGATATAATTGTCATCCTAACATTTCTCTCGTGTTTGAATAAGCATTACCTTTAGCATTTTCTATATCTTTCTGTGTTTGAGCTTTACTAAGTATAGTAAACACATTTCATGTATTAATAAAAGCATCGGTACTGACACTTGGAAATGCAATTTCTCTTCCCATGTATTGATAAGAAAGATTTGTTGAATCTAATTTACCATTGCTTTTGATTTTTTCATTAAAAAAACTAGCGAATTGTTTCATCTGACTTTGATATTCTATATAATTACTACATTGATCAGATTGATGTTCTTTGAGAAAACTCTGAATATCACTTATAAAATTATGATAAAATCTATAATCGCTTGCACCGGTCATCGTCTGTTGAAGTGCTTGGCAGAAATTTACGAGCATTTCTTTTGCAGCACCAATAGAGGATTGCAATACCTCTATATTTTCTGTTATATTCTCTGTAAAAGTGAGATTATCAACTGTTTTTTTTATTCCATCAAAAGCTTTTATATTCTGATACAAGGGATTGATACCGTTGATATACATAGCTACATTTACATCTTTCTTCCAATCCATATTAACAAAATCCACTTTATAATAATTTCCCGCATCTACAAAAAGTGATAACTTCAATACCTTAAGCTCATCTCATGTAAGTAGTTTATTCTGTTTGACTTTTTCTGTGATATCGTACTTCGCTTTACTCAAAGAATCATGGAGCGTAGTTTTAAGATATTCTTTCTGTCAATCAAAGGCGTTGTTTTGTAGTTCTGTTTTTAACTTCCACATATTGTCTTCAAAATTTTTATTTTTTGCATCAAAAAATCAGTTAGGCTTCAAAGCATCCTGTATTTCCTGCAGATCTATCTGCTGATTCTTGTTTTTATCGATATTCTCTATGCCTGGCATATCTTATATATCAGCTAAAAGTTTATCTAACTCTTTATCAGATATTTGATTTTCTTTCTCTTCCATATCTTTGATTCTTTGAACTAATTCTAATCATTTTTGCATAACCCCCTTTTCACGTTCTTTTTTTACCGTCTTAATAGATTGATTAATAAGGCGTATAATACCATCAATGGCCTGATTATCCACGTAACTACTCTCTACCAATGCTAAAATTCCTTCCGCTAAATCTCGGTAAGGCTTAAGTTTTGTAAGCACCTTGATGAGGAGTTGTTTTTTGATTTCCATACAAACAAAACAACGATAAAATACACATGATAATTATACGTATATACCTTGTTTTAATCAAAAAATTAGCCACTATTTTGTATAATATGATGACATTTTAGCCACTATTTTGTATAATATGATGATATTTTTGTATTTTATGATAAAATATTTTTTAAGGAGTTTTAGACCTAAGAGCCATAGATTTTGACTATTATTTTATTGGACGAGAATATTCATCTTGTGTTTTCATTATATATACATACATAAAACAATATTTATGTCTTATAGTGGTATGGTAGAAGCAGTAATGGTACAAAAATTTCTGAATACACTATCATCAAAATATCCATTTTTTATGAGTCATTTTCCTATTATTGAGCAAGCATGTGATTTTGCACTTCATGCTCATGTAGGACAAAAAAGAAAATATTCTGGAGGGCCTTTTATAGAACACCCCCTAAATGTCGCCCTCATGTGAGCCAAAAGATTTGGTGATATTAATTTGGTTGTAGCAAGTATCTTACATGATTGCGTCGAAGACAATAAAAACATAGATATTGAATCTATCTATACAATTTTTGGCGAAGAAATTTGATTTATCGTTGATTCCGTGACAGACACTACGGACCACTTTTTTCACTATCCGACCCAAATATTCCATGATAGAATAGAAAAAATTCTCTATGGAGGCACGCAAGATATTAGGTGTATTTTGCTCAAACTTCATGATAGAGAAAACAACATCGATACCCTATGAGGCCTTGAAACTGATAAGCAAATAAGGATGAGCTTCGAGACACAAGCTATCTATGAACCTCTAAAAAAACTTTTCGGATTTCATAAGAAAAAACCACAATCGATTTCTGCTTGTACTGAACTTCTTCATTATTATCTTAAGGCTAATCACATTACCACTCCTGAAGAATTCAAAGAAATACTCCTCAATCAAACATTCTTTGATTTTGATAATGATACCTTCAATCTCGTCTACAAAAATTCTAATCGTATCTTCTGGAAAATAGATAATAAAAAAGTCTTTGAAAAACTTATACAAAGTAAAAACTTCGATGAAAAAATCGATATCATCTCTATAGAATGAGATTCAGATGGAAAATTCTCCGTCATATTTAAATACAAGTGATGAAACGTATTTGAAGGATTGAAGAGCAAATTCATCATACATACAAACTTTTCATAAGACAATCTTTATCCTTTTTTTTGCTTCCATGGATCAAATCTACAATCTCATCTCTGATGGAACCCTTAGCGATGAACTCTCGTATTGTTTAAGGAATAGGACACTAGAACAGAAATTTCTGTATATGAATACGTGAGCGTGAACGTATTACGATATCGTAAAAGTAGATAATATCTACCATGAATCCTATCCGCTCAATCTCTTCATAGATTTTGCTACTAAAAATGTTTTTTCTACTGACAAAACAATGGCACTCATAAGCCTGTGATGCTGAAGATCAGAGATAGAATCATATATATTTGAACATATGAAAGATCACTTCACTATTGACTATTACGGAGTAGATTCGTCAAAAAATATGCTAGATCTTTCCATCCAAAGGATGAAAAACATAAAAAGCATTCAGAAACACTTTATTTGTGCTGACTTTTCTACCAATGAATTTAGAAGAGAACTTACTCAACTCACCACAAAATCCCAAACAAGAATATTTACTTTTTTCAGTAATACATTTGGTAATATTGAACCGAATAATATCATAGACATTCTTTTCAATCTCCTCAAATCAGGAGAAAAAATATGGTTGGACGTCCGTCTAAGAAGTGGAAAATCAGCAAAAGACGACCTGAAAGATTTTGAAAAATATCATCGATACCTCAACAACCAAGAAACACTTAATTTCTTTTACAATCCTATAGAAAATATAAAAATAGCTAAGAGTGACGGGCATCTTGGACTAAGTACTCAGAAGATTGATTATATAAATGCCATCAAATACCAATATAGCTTCATTTTGAATAAAAAAATCAGTGTTACTATGAAAAATGAGACTATCACTATACTCCCATGAGAATCACTCAAAATTCTAAATATTTATACGTATGATGCAGACGGATTAATTCAGTTTTTTGAAGGACACAATTTCAAACTTATCCAAAAACATATCCAAGACGAGAGAGGACAATTTCTTTTTGAAAAAATTTAATCAAATTATTTTATTCTGATTTCATTTATCTTGATTCTAGTCTTTGGTCAAAGGAAACCCCTCAAAATCAACGGATCGTGGTCTGTAATCAGCGAATATTTTTTTTGAAAATCATAAACAGCATCTATAGTGTATTGTGAATATATACCATCAATACTACCACTATAGAGTCATTGCGATTGTAAAAATGTCTGAAGAATTTTTATCTCTGATGATTGTTGTCATTTTGTATATGCTCTGTAGAAGAGAAAAACTTTCTTCACTGAAGACTTGCCCCCCAAATCCTCTACCACTTTGTGGTCCCCCTCATTTATCAAGGAGGATTGGCGACTTTCAGTTGGTTTGCCGTTGTAATATTTTGCTAGATCTATGATGGAAGTAAATGTCCCTGTGGCGTATAAATTTTGGGGTAATAAATTTTTACTTTGCACATCAAGTTTCATCGTATATCTTGTCATAGAGCCAAATACTCAACAATCAGGACTTTTTGAAGAAATAATTCTTTTGGCTATTTGATACCTACAAAGCGCTTTTTTTGTATTGCATTCAAAGTTTCCATTCCAATATCTTTTGTTGAGATATCAGAGTTTGACTAAATATTTTTGAAGCGTTCGTGTTCGGATATCCTTTCTTCCTTCCTCGAGTTGTTGGATTCGCAAGGCAATATCAAAAAAGTTTTTGAATGTAGGTACATTGTCTCGCAGGAGGGAATCCTTGGGTGTTGTCTTAACGATCGAATCGTCACAGAAATATCCTATCATGTTTTTTTTACCAAAGGTAAGTGCTCTAATGAGTCACTGTTCGCCCTTTCCCATCCAGATATCTATACGATCAAAACTTTGTTCTTTTTCTCATGATACTACGATAGCACCTCCCCTATCAGCAATTTCTCCTACACCAAATCCTGGAAAATAAATTATAGACCCAAATACATATGATGCTGGTCATGCTAACATACCATTGAATACTTGTTTACCTGAAGCACCGACATGTCATTCTCCATTAAGAGTAACCTCCTCTTCAAAGCTTGATTTATAATAAAATACTTGCCCACTTTCTGGTGAATAATACGCCGTTACTGTGAAGCCTCTTTCTTCACAAGCAGAAAAATCGAAAGCATGGGTAATACTTATGAGACAAGAACAGGTGATTATAACATATATCCATTTTTTCATAGTCGAAATATGTTTTTTAGTTTGCTAATTACAAGATTTTTTTTATATTGACAGCGAATATTCTGCGTTTTAGTTTTGTAGCAAACTATGTTGAAGAATCTAGAAAAGAGATTAAATAACCGGATTGTAGACTTCATCATATGATGATCATATCTTGGTGATTATTGGACACATGTTTTTGAAAAAATAAAAAAAATAGGTATAGAAGCGTACGCCCATATCCTTCTTCAGTATGAAAGATTCAAAGAGTGGTATAGAGACTAGCTTACGGATAGTAAACTATTTTTTTTCTTATCATAAAAAAAATCATTATTGAGCATTGATTTGTCTTTATTGTTATTAATCGATCATCAATCTACGAATACTAGTTTTCCTCTAGTCTCTTCTTTGTGTATAAGTATTTGCTCGACAGCATTATCAATATCCGCTAATGATGGTTGTCCATGTGGCATATTTTCTTCAATAAATTTTCCAAATCAATTATTTCAATTTTTATTCATTTTCTTTTTGAAATTATTCTCCATTGCTGTTCATTTAACAAGCGAAGCACATAATATAGTAGGATTCCAACGATCATCATTTAACAATAGACTGCTCACCAATCTTTTCATATATGCATAATCTTCATATCCTTTTTTTTTATCGACGATTTGGACTGATGCATTATATATTACCTTTGTATCTGTATCTATTATTCATGCCATTTGTAATCTTTCTACAAGCATTATATTATTGAGATGAGTATTTATAGTAGGATCTCAATTGTTTGCTCTGCGAAAAAAATTGGAACGATTTATTGTGTCTCACGAGTTCATTATACCGCTATTTAAAAAAACAGTCTTGAGTGTTTCTTTACCATATTTTTCTCTATAGTTTCTTATAAATTTTTTTATGGATTGTACGTCTAATATATCCAACATTTCTATTCCTAAAGAGCTCTTTGAAGTCTTTATTACATCGAAATTTTCGGTCAAAAGATTTGCAACTGATTGTCATATTTTGCTCTTTCAAGTTCCTACCACTAGAGCTTTATTTTTCTCTATGTTTTTTATGATTTCTTTCATAAAGTTCTTGAATGGCTAAAATATATTATTTATATTTCTCCGCTTCAGTAATTACTTTGTTCATCACTTTGATACATTCTAAGGGATATTTTCCTACTGCAGTTTCTCATGACAACATCACATATTCAGCACCTTCACGTACGGCGTAAAAAATATCACTTACTTCTGCTCTCGTAGGCACTGGATTGGAAATCATTGATTCCAACATCTGGGTTGCCACTATCACGGGAGTATTTTTTATTTTACACTCCTTGACAATATTCATCTGATGGATAGGAATCATTTCTACTGGTAATTCAGTTCCTAGGTCTCCCCTAGCAACCATAATCATATCACTCGCATCTATAATTGAATTTACATTATCAACACCTTCCTGATTTTCTATCTTGGCAATGATTTTAATCTGTTCTCCACCATTGGCTTTCAAAAGATTTCTTAACTCAATTACATCATTTGCTTTTCTCGTAAAACTCAATGCAACATAATCAAAATTTTCTTTGATAGCGAATAGCACATTTGACTTATCTCTTTCTGTAAGCCCTGGAAGTTTAATACGAACTCCTGGAAGATTAAGATGTCTTCTCGATCCGACCACGAAATTATTCAATGCTTTGACTACTATATATCCTGATCATTTTTCTAGAACTTCTACTTCGAGCAATCCCGCATCTATTTTGACGATTCATCCTATTTTCACATCATCGACTAATGAAACATAATCACAAAATAATCATTGAACATCTCTTTTACTTTCATCGATATATATATTAAAAACCTGTCAAACTGTATAAGTAATTGGTGTTTCTAAAACTCCTGTTCTGATTTCAGGCCCTTCCGTATCGAGAAGTAACTGAAATTTTCATCAAATTTTCTGTTCTACCGTATGCGCAACAGCTACATCTCTTTTTGTTGTCTCTTGGGCGTAATGAGGAAAATTGAATCTCAATATCCTGATACCATTTTCGTAGCATCTGATCAGCTGTGACTCACTATTATTTGATGGCCCCATACTCATTACGATATTGGTCATATACCTATACGGTTATCAATGTAAAATCTCTTTGTGCTTTGTTAGAAAATTTAAAACATATACGTTCATCATCTTGCTTTTCTTCTCGATTGCCCCTTTATTTTATAAAGTAATATAATTTATCATTATTTTATTTTATAAATAGTGTTTTCTTTCAAAAATTTTATTGCTAAATCAATTTTATTTTCCTCATCAGCGTATATAGTAAATATTTTTTCTCATTTTTTTACCTTTGAACCAAGCTTATGATGTAAGTATACACCTGCTGTCAAATCTATAGGTGCACCAAGCGTCCTTGCAAGAATATTGAGTATGTGCATATCTATTTCACTGACAGTACCACTCTTGTCTGCCATAATATCTTTGGTTTTTTCTCCCAATACTAATTTCTCCGAATGTACATCAGGATCACCATTTTGTGCTGAAATAATTTTTTGCATCTTTTTTCGTGCTTCTCACGATACTAGTTGTCCATACGCTAATTTTTGAGCGTCTTTACCTTTTGCCATACCAACCATTTCTATAATCCTAGTAGCAAGATAGAGTGCTTTTTTTTCTAAATCTGTTGGTCTATTGGGATGTTGTTGTAAAACGCGTAATACTTCTCTCACTTGAAGTTTGGCACCAATTCCTGCTCCGATAGGCTGAGAGGCATCAGTAATCTCCACGTGAACCTTCATTCAGAGTTTTTTACCTACATATTCATATTTTTTTTTGAGTCGTTTAGCTGTTTTCATATCTGGTACTTTTGCTGTCGGTCCTACAGGTATATCTATCAATGAATGATTGATCCCCATTGCATATTTTTTTGCCATGATACTGACAATAGTTCTCGGATAAGATTGCATAGACAATGGATAGGCAACTTTTATCAATTTTTCATCAGCTGGCGCTAAATCTAAGCCACCACCTCGTACAAGACAGGTATTATTCTTTTTCACAAGTTTTTCAATTTCTGGTTTGGAGAATGAAATATCCATCAATACACTGACGCATTCTCCTGTCGCTGCTGGTGTAGTAATTGCTTTGGAAAATACCTTTGGCATTTTGATACCAAGTGAAGTAAGTAATGGAATTATAATCATCGTCGTTTCATTTCCTGGTACACCACCCATACAATGTTTATCAGCTACGATACCATTTCGGTGCAACATTTCTCCAGCTTCAGCCATAGCTTTGGCCATTCGATACATTTCTTTATCACTAGATTTATAGAAAAACCCTAATGCAGAAAAATATGTTACCAAGGTATCTGCAAAACGATTACTAGAAATATCTTCCATAATCGCTTCAATATCTTCTTGTGTAAATTTAGCTCATTTTAACGCTCTTTTGAGCGCATCCAAAGCAGCAGAGCTTGTCTGTGTAAAACTAAGACATACTTTCGCTCATGCAGGAATATCATATTTTTCACTGACATCTCTGGGAATACCAACTTCGGTCTGATCTACATATCTATGAGTAAGATTAGCATCCAATACATATTCTTGACCATTGTAATTCATAGCAATTTTATCCATTGCATTGATACCATATATTGCTGCTTGTGCTTCGTTAATCCATATCGTCAAATTATCTCCTTCTGTGAGATCCACAAATTTTGTCTTGGCATAAAAAACATTTTTCATCCGTAGTACTATTTAATAAATAAAAACTAATTACTTTCTCTTCTTGCTGCGTGCCTTAGATCTTTATTTTCTTTCTTCTCAAAAAATCCAATCGCCTGAGCTAATTCTTCATGATCTTTGGCATATTCATGAATATCTATTCCTTTGATAAATGCTTCACATGATTGTACGAGCGCTGTCGCTCACTTTTGTGTTCCACCCGGATGTGCATGACAACCAGCTCCCATAGTTGTGATAAAATCTATATCTCACATCACATCGATAAATGGTTTCAAGAGCGTTGGATTGAGTCCTCATGAAATAATTGGGCAACATTTTTTCATATTTCTCCAACTATCATCTT
>CAZTFP010000032.1:0-13018 GCA_964613015.1 uncultured Candidatus Peribacteria bacterium
GAGCGCCTGCCTGTGACGCAGGATGTCGCGAGTTCGAATCTCGTCAGCCGCCCCATTAAAAACAATCTACCCGTAATTAAGGAGTTGTTTACAAAAGTAAGACTAAGAATTACCTATAAAATCTCTTTTATTAAATGGCTAAAAGATGGTAAGAATAAAAATCATAAAGAAAACCACTTTTGACAAAAAGAAAGAGACCATCATATCTGAAGTCTGAGAAAAAGAATTAGATGATGAAAAACTAATAAAGTTTGAAAAGAATCTAAGTTGAACTGTTAATAAACTATTAAAGAATAAAAAAAATAATGTTGATGGTGTCCATTTTTTCAGAACGACCTGAGAAAAGAAAATCTATAATACTCAAGATTTTACAACCGATAAGACCGGGAAAGTTATTAAGTTTTGATACAAATGAAAAACCTTTGAAAGCAGTCATAAACACTTAAAGGATGTAACAATTTCTTTCAGATGAACACCATCCGTTGATGACCCAACCTTATGACATTTCTTGATGAATAAATAAAGAGGCTGACGCAAACGTAATATATCATATAATTATAAAACATACAATACACATATACCTATTTGCATAATAGGCTATTTTCTTTCTTGATTTCAGAACTGCAAAACCATATATAAGACCAATGATGATTTATCTATAAAAAAACAGATGGCTTTGAAGATTATATCATTATTCAGTGGGTGTGGATGAAAAGACTTTTGATTCATTTGAGGTTTTGATTTTTTATGAAAACATTATGCCAAAAACCCTTTTGAAATAGTGTGGGCTAATGATAATTTTTTAGATGCGTGCAAAACCTATAGTCATAATATATCTGAGCATATTGTTTATGGAGATATAAAAGAGATAGACATTAAGAGCATTCCAGATGCAGACATCGTAATATGATGATTTCCTTGTCAGGATTTTAGTGTAGCAGGAAAAAGAAGATGACTTTCAGCTGATAGATGAAGACTTTTTCTTAATATGTTGGAAATTATTAAACAGAAAAAACCCGTAGCATTTATAGCAGAAAACGTTAAGTGACTAATGAATATAGATAAGTGAGAGGTACTAAAACACATCATAAAAGAATTTTCCAGCGCCGGATATAACGTAAACTATTTTTTACTAAAGGCATCCGATTATGGTGTCCCACAAATAAGAGAAAGAGTTTTTATAGTGTGAATTCGTAAGGATAAAAAATACTCATTTGAAGAACCAAAAAAAGTAGACAAAATTATAACGGCATACGAAGCAATTAACGATTTACGGAATAAAGAAGAAGATGGTACTATTCCAAATCACAATGAATACTCAAAAGCAAAAAAAAATAAATGACAATGAAATAGAGCGATTGATGCAAATAAGCCTGGACCAACAATAAGAGCAGAACATCACGGAAATATAGAATTTCATTATAATTGAACAAGAAGACTAACTGTCAGAGAGTGTGCGAGAATTCAATCTTTCCCAGATGATTTTGTTTTTGTTGGGTCTGGAAGTTCAAATTATAAACAAATTTGAAATGCAGTCCCGCCGGTATTAGCACGACACGTAGCTAGGTCCCTAGCAAAGGGGTTATGACTTTTATAATGGGAAATATATTGCCTCTAAAGAATTTCATCTATCGTAATACATTTTAGCTTCAGGAGTTCAGTTAAACTGTCAATGCGAAAACCTCAATTCATTCCTAAGTAGTAGAGAATTATGAGTCTTTTTGTTCATTATCTCAGTATAAATGTTAAGTTGTGAGTTAGGAACACGATATGCTAATTTTTTAACTATTATATCCTCTGTAAAATCTTCCTTGCTAGGAACTTTATATATTTGAACTCAGCTTAGGGTAGTTTTTGCATAGTAGTATTCCTGGTTATAAATTTGTAAAAATCTTAATAGATTATCATTAGTGACATTTAAATTTTCATTTATATAATTAACAAGATTCTCTCAAGCTACTTCAGAACATCTTTTTTTGAGAAGCAAATATCAATCATCATTAGATAAATACTCACTTATTCGTTTCGAAAAAACTTGTTCTCTAATATCAGAAGTTGTTCCATTCTCAAACATATCTAAGGTGGCTTTTATTGGAATACGTCAGATACTATTTCATCGACGTAATACTACATCCTTTCCCTTTGTATCTATATTTATATCAAGACCTTTATGTGTTTTTTTTCGTGGTCAATTAAGTGAGATGAATTTAATTAGTTGAAACCAGGCGTAATTAAACCGAGAAATATATTCTTCATTTGCAAATTTTTTAAAAATATGCATACCCCTACTCTTATCCTGATTTGTGAGTAGATTTATAAGTTTATAAAGGCCCATATTTTCAAGTATAAAACTATCTTCTTTCAGAGAAAATCATTTTCAATCAATCTTTATATCTATGGGGTCGGCCTTTTGAGAATCAAATCCATATCGATTTACTTCAGGAACTTTTTTGATACTTAATTTATCTATTATGCTATAAGCCAAGGCAATCCCATTAGAAATAATTTTGTTCTGCTCATCGTCAAATCATTTTAAATCTAATATATTTGATGCTCTATGAATATCACTAGGAATTATTATCTCACAAGTTTCCCAAAAATTAGATACAGAAAGTGTTGATGTATTGGGACGAATTTTTTGAAAAAAATGCCAAAGTCCGTAGATAACGCTAAGTTCCCTTAAATGAGTTTTTATATCTGCCATATGTTTGTTCTAAATTAACTAAATTCTATTGTTATATAACTTATATATCTACTGGTGAATGACAATAAAAATTTAAATATAGTTTAATTCTTATTGATAACGTATTGTTAGTTAAGAATCTTTCTTTCTTGATTTTAGCATATAGTCACCTATAAAATAGTGGTTTTATAGGTTAATAACTACTATGCCGCTATTAAATGAACAGCTTATTCAGAGATTTAAGGAGGTGTGAGAACAAATATCCACAAACAATCCACTTATACTTGCGAGGCTATATGTCCCTTGGAATGATTGGGAGTGGTTGGTTTCAGAATACTATCCAAAGGCGAATGCTTTTTATGGCTATGTGATTAATGATTGAATAGGTAAACGGAGCTATTTCAGCATACCAGAAGCAGAACGATTGAATGAATTTCAGATACAAAGAGACTTCCAATTCACGGAAGTTTTTTTTAATTATATAATACCGAAGACTCAGTATACTGGAGCAGTATAATTCTTTTTTCATACAGAAGACTGGTCATTGGTCAAATTAAAAATCCCTCAAGTAAAGGGGTCAAACAAGTGTCAACATCAAAAGGTTTTGTTTTGTATATCAAAATAAAGGTTTCAAATAGCTATTTTATATGTTATTGTTCAGAAGAAAGAAATCTCTGAATATATCGTATCATTCTCTTTGTAAAATACTATTTGATGTGCTACTACTCTCTTACCTTCGGTTTGGCTTTTATCTAAAATAGCCTTGTTTAAAATTTGAACATCTCCTCAGGGTTGTAAATCAAATTTTCACATACAAATACCTCTAATTCTATCAAATGTGGATGTATATAAAAAGTTTCAGAGACCTTCTTGAAAGCAACAGTAAGAAAAATAATTAAAGGCTGTTTTAGCTATAATTCTTAATGTAGATGAAGAAAATTTGACCTTGGAGTGTTGGTGTAAAACCCCATCTTCTTTAATTTTTTCTAATTTTTCAAACGCTACATTTGCTGGTTTGTAACCTATTCACAAATCATTCAATAGTTTGACTGCAATTGTGTGACTTTCTTCTCCTGTCGTATAAATACGTATATTATACTTACTAACACTTGATAACAAAGATTTATATTTTTTAAATTTTTTTATGTTTTGTTGGTTGTTTTCTTTTTGGTCATATAAATTCAACAAATTTTGAAGTGGGAAAATATGAACAGTTTTCTCCTTAATTACAGCTATTTGGTCAATTCTTTTTATATTTCATTTTCAGTCAATAAAAGGAAACATTTGACTAAAAACATCACTTTTCAGACCCCATTCATTGTTTATGTCTAAATTCTCCCTACCGATGATAACACAATTATTTTCAGATAAGTTCAACATTTGGCAAAAATATCATTCCATTGTCTCTTTTTTGAAAATCGTTTCTAGAGAAGAAAAAATCGTGGAGTTGCATTTATCACAAACAATTCATTTACCCAATACAGGATTATTAGTAAATTTGCCAAACATTTGTGGTATTACGTGTTCTCTTCAGGTAAATTCTGCTTCAACTCATAAACAGTAAATACATTTATTCATACTATACTTAAACAACGTTAAAACACCATTAAGACAACAAGCATTCTAACTAAAGCATTTGCTTTTTCAAAAGAGAAAATAATATGGTAATTATAGATATAAAACCATATTACATAAAAAAATAATTAAATGTATGCTTAACTATATTTGTTTACCTTAAATAAATCTTAAATGTATGTTAAATATATATTTTATTTTAAATTGCTATATCAAAATGAGGTAGTTGTTATGCCACTCAAAAATGTTCCTAAAATCTAGTATATAGTGTTTTTATATTAAAATATATACAGAAAGAACAAAATAAAAAACTACTTCCAAATTTTTTTTCCTATCAATAACATTAAATATATTTTTTAAGTGGAGACCATTAGATTTAAGATATCATAACAGTAATTATAGTTTTTTGTAATGGAAAATATAATGCGAAATAATTGACAAAAAATAACTATTGAATATTGTCATCAAACAAGCATATAGTATGAAGTAATATTTTTTAAAAAATATACATAGAAAAAATGATTAGAAACCAACGATATATAGTTCTAGAATCCAAAGAAGTAAAAAATAAACCAATAAGTGTCATGAGAATGGGAGAAAAAATGGTATTTTGGCGCTGAAAGGAAGAAAAATTAAGTTGTTTTATAGATCTATGTTGTCATAGAAAAGTTGCATTGAGCCTAGGAAAAGTAACAGAAAATAATTGTTTACAATGTCCTTTTCATGGATTAGAATTTGATAGTAATGGAATATGTACCCTAATACCAGCCAACGGAAAAGCAAGTAAAATACCAAGTAGTTTTAGAGTTACAAAGTATCAGACATATGAAAAAGAATGATTCATATGGATATTTTGGGGAGATAAAACTCCAGACACAACACCACATTTTTTTGATAATCTTGAATGACTAAACCATAGAACAATGAAAGATAATCGGGATACTCATTATTCTCGTGCAATAGAAAATCAGCTTGATTGTGCTCATATTCCATTCATTCATAAAAATACCATTGGTCGTGGAAACAGGACATTGGTAAATGGTCCTCTTATTGAGCGAAAAACAGTTGATAAAATGTATATGTATGTATTTAATGCAATTGATAATTGAGAAACGCCAAAAAAACCAATTGAATTATGTCCAAGAGCAGATGATGAATTTAGATTAGAATTTATATTTCCCAATCTTTGGCAAAATCACATATCACCCAAAATGCGTATCTTAGTCGCATTTGTACCCATAGACAATGAAAAAACGCTAATGTATTTAAGATTTTATCAAAGTTTTTTTAAACTTCCAATACTCCAAGAAGTGGTATTTTGGTTTTTTACCTATTTCAATAGAAAAGTTCTACACGAAGACAGAAGAGTTGTGAATACACACAATCCAAAGATAAGCCAACTTGGATGACACGAGCTACTTTTCCAAGCTGACATGCCTATTATTGAATATCGCAAAAGACGCGAAGAGCTCCAAAAAGTAACATATACTAAAATATATTTTATAAATACTGAATCCAGCAAATAGCTGGATTCTTTCCGAATAAAAAAAACCGCTCATGAAAAGAACGGTCTAATGAAAATATATAGTATTATTGTTCACTATTTTCAGAACTTGTATCTACATTTTGTACAAGCGATGTTCACTTACATAATTTTACTTCATTTTTATAAGTAAACCATGCAGCATCCCTAGAGGTATGTAAGGTGGATTTTAAATCAATCATAGATAGTTTATATGCTTTCCATGCAGCAGAGATAGCAGTTTTGATTTCCAACTTTGTAAGTTTGTCCCATGCAGCAAGAAGTGCAGTTTTTCTAGTAATCAAAGCAGTCAAGCTACCACTTTGGTAATTAGTCAAAACAGAAATCAAGGTTGTTTCTCTTTTATCTACAGCAGTTTTGATACAAGTCACAACAGCACCAGAAAGATGTTGTCCATCAGGAATAAGGTTAGTGGTTTTAATTTCAGTAGCAATAGCAACGGCACCAAGGATTAATCAAATAACGGGTAATGCAAACAATTTTTTCATAAACGAAATCATGAAAAAAGTAAAAAAGAGATAATGTGAGATAAAGTATAAAAAAATAGGAGAGTATTTCAAGTCTTGTGTATATAGTGAATTTTAGCAGGATTTTGAACGTGAAAAACAGGGAGATATAAAAAATATTTGTTTGTACCACAAATTTTTAATCGATAAAAGGTGTAGTATAATGAGCTACAAGATAGTATTTATTACCAACTAAAACGACTCATAAACCTATACGAGAATAATTACCCATGATAGCATTATAATGAGGTGCGTATGATTTTCCTTTTTCACTCATAAAAAAGTTCCGGGATTTTTTGATAGCAGCAATAAAATCATCAGTACAATCAGTTTTTTTACAAGAATAGAGATTCCATCAAAGATTTTCTGTAAACAAAGATTGACTAATTTGTCCAGTAGAAACAAAAACAATTCACTGGTTGATAAACCATGATTTAATACTTTCGTAAGAATATCCTCAATCCGTATTTTTTCTGTTATGAGTGACTATGCCTAAATCAGCAAGATGTTGTGCCCAAAGAGAAGCAGTTCATTCAAGTACAGTACTATAAGTAAAAGGAATCAGTGATTTTGTTTGTCTTTCCGTATTATGTAATGCTAACCAAACAGCTCTTACCTTAGCGAGATCAACATTGGGTATATGCAAAACAAGAGAAGATGGTAATAGAGAAGATGGTAATAGAGTAAATGATACACCTAGAGAAGAAGTTCATGAATCATTTGATAATGAAGACATTCAAAGAGTTGATAGTTGACCATCTATATAATTTTTTAATGAAGTATAGAGGGTAAACTGCTGGACATCAGAACGATTTTTGATGGCAAGTAAAGTCAAATTATGATATACTTGTAGACAATATGCTTTTTTATCTGAGGGAGATAGAGTAGCCTGTTGAGTTTGAAATTGAGTAATAAAGTCATCAACAGAAAAAGTAGCAAAAGATAAACCAAAAAATAAGGACGAAAGAGAAATTACGAACAAAAAACGAAACCAACGCATACCAAAAATTTAAAAAATAAAGTAAAAAAAAGTATAGACAATAAGATAGACAATACAACGTAAAAATGAGAGTATAGATACTCCATAGTAGTTATGATAGTTGATTTTGTCTGTAAAATAAAGTAAAACAATGCGTAATATTTCAAAACAAAGTAATCAGATAAAAAAGAGTATTCTGCTTGATAATTATTTTACGATGAGTAGTATACATATAATTTTTTATCTATATAAACTTTTTCTACATGAGAAAATTTCTTATAGGAATGAGTCTTTTATGTATTTCTTCGGTTGGAGTTTTATTTGCATATAATCAAGAACTGATAGGAGCATACAATTATGCGCATACTATAGGCATTACAACTATGCCAACAATAGATTGAGCCAATATGAACGGAAAGCTTATTAGAGCACATATGGCAAAAATGATGTCAAACTATGCAATTAAAATTTTGAAACTTATACCAAATACAGGAAAAGCATGTACTTTTGATGATGTGGGTGGACAAACTGATGAAATGAAATGATTTATCACACAATCTTGCCAATTGGGACTAATGTGAGTGGGACTAACACATTTTAATCCCGAAGGAGAAGTTACAAGAGCTCAATTTGGAACAGTTTTATCTAGAGCTATGTATGGAGAAAAAAATAACAGTTGAGATCCTTATTATGCAAAACACTTAGTTGCATTACAAGCATCCTGAGTAATGAAAGACATCTCCAAACCTACTAATTTTGAAATAAGATGATATGTAATGATTATGATGCAAAGAGCAGATGAACTTATAAACAATACTGGTGGAATAGTAGATATTACGGCACCCACAGCAAAAGTAGTATACTCTACAACATGAAGTACCACAGGAAATGTCACTGCTATACTAACAGGACGAAGTGAAACTATAACCGGAGTAAATACCTATTCACATGTATTTACTGAAAATGGAACGTTTATATTCTACTTCCAAGATATAGCATGAAATGCTGGTAGTGTAAGTGCTACAGTAAATAATATTATTGATACCACTAAACCTACAGCCAGTGTAAAATATTCTACAACATGAGCGACTAATAACGATGTTACGGTAACTTTGACAGGACGAAGTGAAACCATAACGGGAGTAAATACATACACACACATATTTACAGGAAATGGAAGTTACACCTTTACCTTTAGTGATTTAGTAGGAAATACAGGTAGTGTAACTGCCACAGTTAACAACATAGATAAAGTAATACCTACGGCAAGCATACTATATACTCCTACAACATGAAATTATAGTTCATGAAATATTGTTGCAACATTGACAGGATATTCCAAAAGCCTGACTATAACCAACAATGGAGGAAGTAACAATTATACATTTACAGGAAATGGAAACTTTATATTCAATTTTGTAGATGCAGCAGGAAATATATGAAGTACTACAGCTATTGTAAGCTATTGGACTTGAGCATAATAACGAAATACAGATGATATAAAAAAGCCTTAAAGTAAAACTTAGGGCTTTTTTATGTATGTACTGAATATTGGATGGAATATACTAATATTTTAAACTATTAGCTGAATATAATATTTCATTTTGATTGAAATTCATCTAAATCTTCTTCATCATCATCGACATTTGCCAAACGTTTGGTACAAGCATCACAGCGTTTCACAAAAGGATCATCAAGCAAAATAGCTTGTACAACCATATCTTCTATATTGATAGTTTCAGCTTTGGAATCGATAAAAAATAGGACCTCTTCAGAATCGGGTGCTTCCTTCTTTTTAACTTCATCTTCGAAAATAAATCTTCCCGTATAGGAAGGAACATGTACTGTTCTCATAAATGAAGATCAACAACTATCACATGTTTCATGAAAACAAGCATCAACGTCTGTAAGGGTACCGAGCAAAGACGTATTGTCCAAAGACTGAATAGTAAAATTTCATGTAATACCTTGATCATCCAGATGAGGCAATTGATCAGAAAACTTATGTTCAAATACAATTTCATCCTGCCTCCCTGTTTCGTTTAATAAATCAGCAATTTTAATTTTAAATATTCTATCCTTAATTGTCTTATCTTTCATTTGACCTTAAAAAAAATATATATAAAACCACACTATATAAAGTATACTGTTTTACTGAAAATTTTCAAATCTGATATTTATGAAAAAAACGTGAAAAAACCAAGGTACTATAAAGTGAATCAAAAATAACAAACTAACATTTGCACACCAGCAAGTATATTTTGATATACTCAAAAACAAGGTACAACCTAATCAAAAGATCATGGTAGCAGTAAGTGGAGGAGCAGATAGCATATTGACCGCATGTTTAATGTACAATTTCTTTTTAGAGAACAAATATAATTTACAAAATTTGTTTTTTATACATTGTAATCATAATATTAGAGCAGGAAATGCTAGTGATGAAGAATTTATTAGAAAATTTTTTGCAGGGATGCAAATATGTATTAGCAAAAAAAGAGAGAGTAAAAAATATACCGAAACAGAGCTAAGAAAGTGGAGATATGGAGAGTTTAAAAAACACAGTAAAAAAAATCATATCGATCAATTGGTATTTGGCCATAATCTTACAGACCGCATAGAAAGTACATTTCTCAATCTTCTTCGTGGATCTAATCTCAACGGATTTATAGCTATGCAAACACAAGAAACTCATCATTTACTTCCCGAAATACAGATATTGAGACCTATCTTATGAATCACAAAAAATGAAATCACAACTATATGTATTCACAACAACATTCCTTTTGTAACTGATCCGACAAATATCGACGCAACAACAAGTGTAAGAAATAATCTGAGAAATAACGTGTTGCCAGCAGTATTCGCACTTACACATAAACAGACAACAACAACAAATTCGTTTATTGAAAGTATGAAACACATATATGAACAACTAGAAAATTCTTTTCAACAAAAAGAGATTATTCTGAAACCCATCCACCAATCACCTCATCGAAACACAAAATTTGCTTATCAATGGATGATTGATCCACAAGATGTAACCAGTGAATGAGTAATGCAAGCGATGAAAACATTGAATAGTTCAAACAATATAACGACTCCTCTCTTAAAAGAACGAACCAAGTTTTTACAAAAAAATGAAAGTGGATACAAATATTTCAACAAGACCTATCTTTTCAAATCACACGGAAATATCTATTTGATCTCTGGACCGACCTTTTTTTGGCAAAAAACAATTGCTAGCTCAGAGAAAATACATAAACTAGGACAGAGTAATCGAGAAGGAGGTAAATATAAAATACAGAAAAAAGAATATCTAGGAGCTACACTCAGATTTCCTCAAAAAGGTGATCTCTACAGAAAAAAAACACGAAATGAATATTGTATCAACCAAAAGATTCCCATCTTTCAAAGAAATTTCATACCAATCATTGCCAAATGAAATCAGATTATTGATAGAGCAAAAGAATAATATACCGAAAAAGAAAAAAATCAGATTTTAATTAGTAAATTATATGAGTATGCAAATACGGAATACCATAGTCGGACAACTCCATATATACCGATGAAACACCATACACATTATAGCAAATGTAAGTGGACAAACAGAAGCAAACGCAGAAACATGGACGTTGATAATCTTGGGATATGTAGTGTTGTTATTGTTATTGATGTTTATGCATAGAAAACTTTTAAAAAGACAAAAAAAAATTCATGAGAATGTAGTAATACTGTACGACACCTGTCGATACCAAGTTGCTAAAGCACAATATGAAAGTAGAGAAGTTCAAGATACCAAAGGAATACATAGTGTAATCGATACAGATCACAAAAATTATCTTACCAACGCAAAAGCTATCAAACAAGAAATTCTCGCTATTGAAGATCAACTAGGACAAGAAATCATTTCACCAGATCAACGGAAAACAATCGAAAAACAAACCAAGAACAAAAATAGACTAACCATTGGTGTACAGAGTATAGGATGGATAATAACAGTGCTCACAATAGGTATCTACAAAGTATTTTGGTAAAATATACCCGACTCCCCTCAAAAATAGAGGGGTATTTTTCTTATAGTAAAAAAGTCCGCAATCACGGACTATTTTTATTATTCACTTAGTAAAGATAATTAATGTTTAGCTTTGGATTTTACTCTTCTATATACTAAGTAAAGAACAAGAGCGATACCAAAAGTAACTAAAATATTTTCTTTGGGTCCAGTTTTGGGAATTTTTCCAATAATAGGTGGGGTGGTACGAGGAGTAGTACCAGGAGTAGCAACGATACCATTGGCTACAAAAGTATAACGAAACTCTGTCCCTCAGTTATTTGGCATAAAATTGACGATATATTCACCATTTCTCGTAAGCGTAAACGTATAACTTTCAGCAGCCATATTTACACTAGAAAGTCTTTCAAAAAGAGAACTTGTTGGATTCCAAAGAAAAATATCAATACTATCTGAACCAGCAATAGCAGTCCATCTCAATGTCACTTTATTGTTGGTAATAGTATGTGTTATATTTGCCAGACTCATATTTGCTCCTGCAGAAGTATGGGCAACACTTCACGTACCAGCAGTAGATGTCCCTTCTCAAGATGTCTGAGTAGCAAGTTTAAACCAAATTTCATTGGATATTTCTCCCAGAATTCAATTTTGATCTTTGGGAATCACAGAAATATAATAGACGACATTAGGATTAATCGAATCCCCCGTTACCGTAAGTTCCATAGTTACATCAGTACCAACGGTAGCAAAATCAAATGTTTTTTCTTTGGATTGATCAAGTAAACTAGTATTATCCAATATTTGAGATATAGGATATTGAGAAAACATCACTGTATATTTGGTGATCTTATTACCAAGTTCATCTTGAATGACCGGTGATTTGATATCAATTTTATCTGGAGATATTTGATCAACAGTAACCTTCTGAGTAACAGCATATCCAAATGGAATCTGAGTATTGAGATTATCCATCCAATTTCGTAAATCTCACGTTCATGTGGCAGCAAATACACTACCAGCAAGTACTGATAACGAAATAACAACTACAGATATTTTAAGAAATAATTTCATAAGCCAAATGCTCAAGATATAAAAGTACATGCCATATAGAGTATATGGTTATTTCCTTTCCAAAAACAAAAAAAAATAAGGAAATCAAAGGCACATTAGACAAATAAAAAATAAAAATACTTGACTTATATAGAGAATATAAATATTTAAAAGGATATTCTATAGTAAACAAATATTTGCAAAATTTTTTAAAACCAGTATACTTGAAAATGTAAAAATAACGGAACGATAAAATACAAACAAAGATTTCATCGTTTCAACGTTTTAATCTATTATACAAAAACAAAAATGACAGAACCTAAAGCAGTAGTAAAAGCTGAACCTAAAGCTATTAAATCCAGCACGGCAGACAAGCCCGTAGCAACAAAAGCTACTTCAGCAAAAGTTGCGGCACCAAAAAAAGTAAACAAAGAAGAAATGATGCAAAAACATCAACAAATGGTTCAATTCATACAAAACCTTTTGGGAAGTATGGAAAATGACATGAAAAGAATCAAACTCGCACTCAACCAATTGGCAAAATTTGATCCTGAAGATCCTGAAAGCGTAGAGCACAAAGATGCTGAACAAACAATGGGAAGTGAAGAACTTAAAAGCTATTCAGAAGAAAATGCAGAAGTAGTAGAAGGAAAATTTGATGGATACT
>CAZTFP010000033.1:0-12647 GCA_964613015.1 uncultured Candidatus Peribacteria bacterium
GAATCGATCTCGGAACAACCAACTCTTGTGTATCCTACATGCTAGGTGACAAATCAGAAGTGATTGCGAACGCTGAAGGAAAAAGAACAACACCTTCTGTCGTATATATCAAGGGTGACGAATTGCTCGTCGGAGATCTTGCAAAAAGAAAGGCTATTTTAGAGCCAAAAAACGTTATCTACGAAGTGAAGAGATTCATCGGTAGAAAGTATTCTGAAGTTATCGGAAAAGAAAATCTTCCTTACGAAATCAAAGAAGGTAAGGACGGATGAGTACTTATCGTGATCGACGGAAAAGAATATAAACCTGAACAAATTTCAGCGTTTATTCTCCAAAAACTCAAGGAAGATGCTGAGAAATTTCTCGGAACTCCTATCACGCAAGCGGTTATCACCACGCCTGCATATTTCAACGATAGCCAAAGAAATGCTACCAAGGCTGCAGGAGAAATCGCTGGGTTGAAAGTTGAGAGAATTATTAACGAACCAACAGCTGCTTCATTAGCCTATGGAGAAGGGAAAAATAAAGATGAAAAAATTGTTGTCTTTGATCTAGGATGAGGAACATTTGATGTGACTATTCTTGAAATCGGAGCTGAATGAACATTCCAAGTATTGTCCACAAGTGGAGATACCCATCTCGGAGGTGCAGATTTTGATCATATCATTATCAATTACTTAGTTGATTCATTTAAGAAAAAGGAAGGTATCGATCTTACCAAAAACGCTATGGCAATGCAGAGAGTAAAGAACGAAGCTGAAGCTGCAAAACATCAATTGTCTCAGACAGAAAGAGTAGATATCTCTATTCCATTCATCATCACCGGTGAAGATGGATTACCAAGAAATATGGAAGAATCACTCACCAGAGCTCAGTTTGAAAATATGTGTAAGGAGCTTTTCGAGAGATGTAAAAAACCATGTCTCAATGCACTTGAAGATTCTAAGCTCAAGAAGAGCGATCTCAACCAAGTAATCTTGGTCGGAGGATCTACAAGAATGCCCGCAGTCTTGAAATTAGTAAAAGATATTTTCGGTATCGATCCAAAAGCTACGGTAAATCCTGATGAATCTGTTTCTCAAGGAGCAGCTATCCAAGGAGGTATTATCCAATGAGATGTAAAAGATATTTTACTTCTTGATGTGACACCATTGAGTTTATCTGTAGAAGTAGAAGGCGGAATCGCTCACACAATGATCGCGAGAAATACTACTATCCCAGCGAAAAAAGAGAATACCTTCACAACTGCTGCTGATAATCAAACGGCTGTTACTGTCCATGTGACGCAAGGAGAAAGACAATTTGCAAGAGACAATATTGATCTCTGAATGTTTAATCTCGAAGGAATACCTATGATGAGAAGAGGACAACCTCAGATCGAAGTGACCTTTGATATCGATGCAAATGGAATCCTCAATGTCACGGCGAAAGAAAAATCTACAGGAAAAGAACAGTCAGTAAAAATCCAATGATCAACCAATATTTCAGACGCAGATATCACCAAAGCAAAAGCTGAAGCTGAACAATTTGCTGAAGATGATCGCAAGAGAAGAGAAATTGTAGAATCCAAAAATAGACTCGAAGCATTGGTCTATCAGATGGAAAGTATGATTTCTGAACAAAAAGATAAGATACCTACAGAAGATAAAGAAAAAGTAAACAAACTTATCGCTGATGCAAAAGCAACAACAGGAAAAGATGGAGTAAACAAAGAAGAAATTGATTCAGAAATCGAAAGAATCCAAAAAGAATTTTCTGAATTGTACAACAAATACCAAGCTGCTCCTCAAGCATGAACTCCAAATCCAAATGATGAATTAGAGAAGGGTAAGGAAGAATGAGCTGTTGAAGGGGAGGTTATCGATGCAGACGCTAAGTAAGACATAGTCATACTACTTAAGACATAGTCATCCTGAGTTTGTCGAAGGATATAGTGATTACTATATTCTTCATTACATTCAGAATGACATAAGTAAAAAAACCACCTCACCCGGGTGGTTTTTTTGTTTTGAAAACAGGAATAAAAGACTATATATACAGAGAGTTCTTTTTATATTTTAATCTCATTTCATGATTAATCAAAAAAGATTTGCGCTCTCATTTTGAATTTTTATCGGTGGTCTTCATCTCCTTCGATCGCTCTTGGTAGCTATTATTCCTACGTACTTCCAACAATTCATTAACTGGGTAGCTCGTATGCATTTCATTCAGTCAGACATTGTTATGATGCCATTCAATGTATGGAAAGCATTACTTCTGATAGTTATAACTTTTATTATCGGTACGATTATCTGAAAAATTATTGCCATAATTATCAATTGTAGTATGACCACGAATAAGAAAAAATAATTTATCTTTCCAAGAAACAAAAAATCACTTCATTACGAGGTGATTTTTTGCTATCAAAAAAGTCCTCCAATATTTGACAAACAGAAAATCTAGAGTATAATTACTATAGAAAAATTTTTATTTGCTGATTTTGATCCATGATAGCTTGAACAAATCCTAAGTATCAAAATCTAGAATGAGAATTTCAAAAACTCAGTTATGAAGACAGAAAGCAAAAGATCATTAACATTATGGAATATATAAAAGACAAGGTCGATTTTGCTTGATGAATGCAAAAATTCATTACAGAGTCTCCAGATATAAGTGATGCGTTTCTAAATAATATGTATCAGCTTATTATGAAAACAGCTGTAGATACAGCACAAAAAGATACTAACCAACAGGCGCAAAACATGTTGGAAACTATACAAAACATGATTTTGGAGCACCAACAGATTGATGAAAAAGAACATCAAGATGCTGATAATCTTCTAAATCAAATGTAAAATTTTTTATTATTTTAATGTATTACCATGGCAAATCTAGAAATTAAATTAGAGAAAAAGGTAGATGCTAAACTCGATACTACAGAAAAAAAAGCTTTAGAATGAATGAAAGCTGAAAATCTTAAAAACAAATTAACAGATCTCAAAGAAGAAAAATTTGATCTTACTGCAAAAAACAAATGAGTAAGATTGGAAGATATTGTTAAAAATTATAATACAGTAACGAGTACTATTGATCTTAAGGGAGAAAATATTCCTGTAGGTAAATGATCGGATTTAGCGGCTTGGATACAAATACTCATGGTTGCTGACGGAAGAAATATACTAACAAATGAAGCAAAAAAAAGATGAGTTAAACTATGAATAGATGGTTATATATGAGCTATTACATCTACTGCAATAGGAGATTACAAAAACAAAACAGAAACGAAAACAAATCAACCAAACATGAGTTTTGAAAAGGTTGATTTAAGTCAACTTACAAGCCACAACTTTTATGGTGATTTTTTATCAGTGTATTGAGATGTTGCTGCTAAGGCATATAAAGATACATACAAAGTATTCAAAGATGATTGAGCTTTTACCAATTGCTCAAATTATAATGGTAATATAACCATCAATTATAAATCTCAATATGATAAAAATTTTCAATCAATTTCGTTTAAAGCAAAAGATATTCAAAAATCAGATTTAAATATAGATAACAAAAAGTTATTAGAAATTGTTAAATCACAACTTGAAAAAAAAGAATGAGATCTTAGAGCAAAGACATGACAAGAATCAGTAAATAGTGGAATAGATAACGTTCAAGTTAAATCCTTCTCACCATTTATGCAAGAATATTTAAGCAATCAATGATGGATGGCTCCAAACTGAACAATAGATTTTAACCCATGAATGGCTAATGGTTCTGGTATGAATATTTATAGTTGACGTTTGGTTATATCATATCCAGGAAAATGAACACTAACATACAATTTATCAGATATGCAGACAAATAATACATTTGATAGCAAAAAATTTGTAAATGCTATTACGAAAACAATTGAACCACGAGCAAAACAATGGAAAAAAGATCAATTAACTGCAAAATATACTAACTTAGATTGAGCAAAAATATGAGCAATATCAAATGCCAACAATGCAGATATCTATATAAATAGTTATAAAAATCTCCAAACAGAAATAAATAACTATTCTAAAGTATGAGTTGTTTTGGATAAGAAAGTTACAGATAAAATACCTACCCAAATAGAAGCATTAAATAATCAAAAGAAATATTTAATCGCAAAAAATTGGATTGATACAGATATAAAAGATTTAGAAGCAAAAAACAATAAAGCAATGTCTAGGGCTGAACAAACTAAATTATGAAAAGACATAAAAAATAGAGTTGAAGTCTTGACCTTATGAAGTGTAGAATTGTATACTTTAAAGGTTAACATAAAAGATGCATTTACAAAAGTAAACAAACAAGCTGAATATACCACATATCTAAATAGATATAAAGCATTAGTGTAATATCATTAAAAATAAAAATATAAAAAAAGGGCTAGCTCCCAAAACGGAGCTAGCTTTTTTTAGTACGTTGCAATGATTATTGCCACATTGCTTACCACATGTATGGTGATAGTTGCAATAAAAGGAAGTACATGAACATACCTAAATAACTTCTTAGAACTCAGAAGAAATTTTACATACGTAAATGAGAGTATAATTCCCATGCCTCCTTGTAATACAATATGAGGTAATTTTTCTTGAAATGTGGGTACTTGTGGCAGTTTCATTATTGCGCGCAAATCCTGATCTGATAGTACGTGTTGAAGTCCAAACATGATCTGGATGTAGATAATTGGTATGCCGATGAGCATAATCAGTACTACGGTTGGTATTTTTATATGAGCACCAAAAAACCATAGTATACTACCAATCGTAAATGGTAATAATCGCCAAAGTAGTTCTTCCCCAAATACTATACCTGGTTGTTTAATAATTTCCAAGTATACTGTGGGTTCAGTTAGAATATATTTACTACCAGGCCAGAACACAGTATTCCAGAAATACATCCAGGAACTACAGAGTATGACCATTATAAGCAAAAATATTCCTGACCGAAATCTTATGAGATATCCCAGAAATGATTGTATGTTCTTCATAATCGCATTTTTTCGTTTTTATTTATCACTATATGTATAAATATATTAAACAAAATGTCAACCTCTTTTGTGTTCCAAAATAGACAGATATTTGTAAACAGTTATTTTACAAAATTTATTTATCTTCGGCACACAAGAGTAGGATATAGAGTTTTCTTTTTGACAAAAGCACTTGGAAAACTATCACTAATCATATTTTATTTTTCTCCATAGCGATGGACTTTCAAGTGCTTAGTTTCATCAACCAATTAGGCCATGGTACCCGGGTGGATATAATTTCGCAGTATATTAGTTGGAATCGATCAATGATTATCATCCGAGTTCTCGTGATTTCACTTGCCCTCATGTTCAAGAAAAAATATCGAAAGTTCGTACTTTTTAGTTTTGTCCTTGCGGGGACATTATTTTTCGGAGTTTCCGAAATTGGCTTCAAAACATTGCTTGTTCAAGAGACAGGAATTAGGATAAGGCCGTATATAGCACATGTAAATGTGATTCAACCTATAGGAAAACGTTATACAGATTCTTCATTCCCTTCAAGTCATATGGTGATTACCGTAGCTATGCTTACAGTATTGATACTTATATTTCCAGCGTTATGGCCATATGCTGTCCTATATGCTCTACTTATGGCACGAACTAGAATGCACAATGGTATGCACTATCCTAGTGATATTCTCGCATGAATATTTTTCTGATTCTTCTGTGGATGGATAGGAGTAATATTGAGTAGAAAAGTCTTTGCGTCAAAATAAAAAAAGTTTCACATACATATTTTTTTACATTACTTCAGTGTGGTAGTGTATGGTAATGTGTTTGCTGCATATCAAATACTCTCGAAAAATTGTAGGTAGGAAGTGAGATTATCAATTGATTTCTTTAGATAAATATATAGAGTGACAAAAACAAATACATATAAAAATATGGATATACTACTATCATCCGACTTGATCAACGAGAATGTTGGTCATAAAATTATTATGGACCTTCAAAGATATGGGTCCCAAACAGTGCAGAAATTACAAGGAATTATTCGTTCGGCATTTTCGAATGATCCGACACCTGACTGTAAAATAGAGACAGACACAGGAATCGAAGAGATCTTTATGGGAGAGGTTATTGATATACAACTTTTATCCTAATTCTATTCTGATTATAATATCTACCGGTGGTATACATCGGTTTTTTTATATAAAAAAATCCCGCATAATACAGCGGGAGTACATTTTATTCGAATAATATATGAGTATTAATTCAATCCATATTCAGCCAAAAGTATGCAGAGCGTGGCTACAGAATTATTAGCATATATTTTGATGGTCATAGGAACAAGTCCTTTCGGAATGGTATATTTAGCCGTAGGAGGCTTTGTAGATAAATCCTTTCTTCCATAGAAGAGTTCAAATACACCATCGGTCATTGTTTCATCCAATGTTTCATTAGCCTGATGAAGAAATATTCTGGTAATCTGGGAAATGTGGATTCCTAAACTATCCATAAGTCTTTTAACAAGTTCAGGAACATATCCTTTTGCATAGCCGAAGACCGATCTTCCACTCATTTTGAGGAACATACCATCCAAATCGGGATTATATGATTTTCCCATCCAGAGTAGATTAAGGTGTTTTGGTGTAGTATCTGAACGTGCCATATATCCAAGCATACCATATCGTTTGGAATATATCATTGCATTAGCACCCATACCAGCACCTACAGAGGCAAAGAGGAAAATCTTACCATCTATTTTTGCAGGGACGGCTATCACACGTCCAAAAAATTCTGTGGCACCTGCGCCATCAGAATAAATCTGAGAGTCCGGATCATGAGGATCAGAAACTCGTGATAATGCTTCTGCACCAATAACCATGACGCGTTTTGCTTTGCCTGAACTAATGAATAATTCAGCAAGACTTGCTCCATGAAGCCAACCTGGGCATCCAAAGAGTACGTCAAAAGCAAGAACATCGGGACTTGTTATTCCCCATCGTGCTTTTACCTTACTTGCAAGACAGAATTCTTCATACAGATTGTGAATTACTATTACCCGATGTAGATTCTCCTTATCCATATCAAGAACGGAAAACGCAGATTGAGCTTTTTCAGAGATTCCGGTAAGATCATACCCATTGGTTTCTACAACAAGATCATTAGGTCCTACTCCAAGATAATCCTTAAGTCGATCAAGATCTTGTTTCCAATGAATACCACCAATAGCAAAATCACAAGCTACAATATCGGGATTTTCTATACCGAGAATGTTTTTGATCCTTGCGGCATGGCTTGGTACACAATCAAAATCACCATTATCCCCGAAGTTGTGAGCAAAAATAAATACGTCTGTTTTTTTGGGATTATATCCAGAAGAACGTCGTGCGTCTTGAGTAGCAAAGAAACCAGCGTTAGAAGTTGAGATATTAGAACGAAAATATCGTCGTTCTTGTATACCAGTAATACTCCCAAGTTTAGTAACAATTTCTTTGTTCGTTCGTGGATCTCTTCTTCCATCGGGCGTAAAAAATCTAATCTTCCTCTGTTCAAAATAGGAATTTTGCACTCTACGATTAGAAATATATCTACCCGTGGCGCCAATAAATGTTTGTGTATGTGTCATATTTTTTTTTATTTTTTTATTTTTTGTTTTCGAAACGCAAAAGTACCCATTTCATGGAAAAAGTCAAGTAAGTCTTTCCCATAGAAATCAAGAATCGAATCAGTAAGCTAAACCAAGCAATTTTACTCAGAGAATAATATATGAATTTTGCCATCTCCTGCGCTGCAGGATTAGAGTCTATACTCAAAAAAGAAATAGAAATCGCTGGATATCAAGTTATAGGTTCGTGACCAACACTTGTTCGTTTCAAGGGAGATCTTTCTGCAATTGCAAAAATAAATCTCCGAAGTAGAGTCGGAAATAAATTATTTCTTGAACTTGGACAACATATAACTTCTGATTTTAATCAACTCTTTGACTTGGTTGCAACGATTGACTGGAAGATGTACGTGCAGGGAAATCCAATTATTGTCACCGCTATAAGCAAACAATCAGTCCTTACGAGTACGCCCACTATTCAATCTATCGTCAAAAAATCTATCGTAAAAAATATTCTCAACGGCAAAGAAGGACAATTACCAGAAGATCATTCCAAAGAACCGATAGAAATTCTCGTCCACATAGAACGTGATATGTGTTCGATATTACTGAATACTACCGGTGAATCTCTTCACAAAAGAGGCTACAAAAAAGCCACAGGAGAAGCACCAATCAACGAAGCATTAGCTGCATGATTATTACTCTTATCATGACGAAAATTTAGTGAACCATTATATGACTTTTTTTGTGGGAGTGGAACCATTGTCATCGAAGCAGCATTGCTTGCAAAAAATATTGCACCCGGGTGCTTCAGAACATTCGCTTTTCAATCGTTCAAACGATACGATCAAACCTTATTCACGACAGAACTAGCTTCAGCAAAATCCAAGGTGATGACCACAAAAAATCATACGATTATTGCATCAGACATCGATCCCACTATGATCAGCATCGCACAAGAAAATGCAAAATATGCTGGCGTGGAAAACTATATTCACTTTGAAACAAAAAACATATCTGACTATATGGATGCTCCAGAACTCGCCTGAACGCTTGTTTCCAATCCACCGTATGGACTCAGGATGAATACCTATGATCTAGAAAAAATTTACTATACCATCACAGAACTCTTTATCAAATATCCAAAATTACACGGAGGCGTTATTACTTCTTACGAAGGATTTTCGCCAGAAGATAACGGATGATCATGGAAGAAATCTATGTTTTTCAATGGCGGAGAAAGATGTCGATTTTACAAAAAAACATTATTGAAATAACTAAAAAATATGAAAACATTGAAGAGTTGAAACATTGAAACATATATCTTTCCCCTTCTCCATGTTTCAATCTTCATACAACATACATTTACATTTTGTGCTAGAATATAATGATAAAGACAAGTATATTAGATGCTGGAAAACTCCAAGAATTTACAAAAGCTCATAAGCTCCAGCCCTTCAGAGTAAAACAAATCTACCAAGAAATATTCAAAAATCAGAATATCAATTTTGCTGATATGACGACGCTTTCCAAAGACCTGAGAGAAGATCTAGAAAAAGAATTTTCGGTCGTTACCCTAAAAGTCGATAAGGTATTGGAAGATGAAAGTACAACCAAAATCTGATTTCAGACACATGATGGATTTATGATTGAAACGGTAATTATCTATCATCGACAGGATGAAAAATACGTAAAAAATGATAAAGCAAAACTCAACAGAATTACTTTGTGTTTATCTTCACAGGTAGGATGTCCTATGAACTGCTTATTTTGTGTGACAGGGAAACTCGGCTTCAAAAGAAACCTTACGCGAGACGAAATGATCTCACAAATATTTTATGCCAACAATTATATCAAAAATAAATTTGGCAAACAAGTCGATGGAACATTATTCGGTGTGAGAAACGTTGTCTTTATGTGAATGGGCGAACCATTACTCAATTACGAAAATGTGAAAAAAGCTATCGAGATTATGCTGAGACAAGAAGCTGGATTTTCACTTTCTCGCAGACACATTACTATTTCTACTGCAGGAATCGTTCCAGGAATTAGACAACTTATCAAAGATGAAATACCAGTAAAATTAGCAATTTCACTGCATGCACCAAATCAAGCATTGCGTGACAAACTCATGCCGATAGCAAAAGCATATCCTATAGAAGCGCTCGAAAGAGTCTTGAGCGATTACGTAAAAGCATCAGACAATAGAATATTCTACGAATATATTATGATCAAAAATATGACAGACACACCTGAGCTAGCAAAAGAATTGGTTCATATGCTAAGAAGAAAATTGGCTCATGTAAATTTGATTCCTTACAACACAAATCCCGCTATTAGTCTCGTAGAAAGTGACGCCAAAGCTATTCAAACATTCAAAAAGATATTAGAAGAGGGTGGACTTACGGTGACAGTCAGAGACAGCATGGGCAGAAAAATGAAGGGGGCGTGTGGTCAATTAGGATATGAAAAATTAACGAAAGAAGAATAATTTCTCAATAGTAGTGAAAAAATAAAAATGAAAAACTATGGAGTTGATATTATAAACTATTATAATTTACAATAGCGCATAATAGAAAAAGTCATATATTTTTCACTTTTCATTATTCATTATTAGTTAATCTTTATATAGTCCAAGCCCCATGTACGATACCGACAAGATACCGTTGACCGTTCACATGGTCGAAAATTAATGTGAGACTTTTTCGATCAATTCACTGATACTTTGGATCAAATCAAGAAAAATAAAATTCTACCCATGATTTTCAAGAATATACTTCAGCGATATTATTTGTTGTATTTCCTCTTTGTTTACTTTGATTATACAATACTTCTGGCGCATTCGCATAGTCTGCATCATTTACAAATTTTTCAAAATACTGACCTATTCACAGATCGATAGGATCTCATTTTCCATCTGAGATTCACCAAACATATGACCTATTTATGGTAGTTGCATTTATAATTATCTTAGTATCAAGGATGACATCCGTTTCTATATTTACATATTCATAGGGAGAAAAACGAAGTCCTTGTGGTCAGACGAATGTTGCAAGTGTGGAGAAATCTTGATGTTTCAGTGCCGATAAAACCGTTTGTAGAGCTCCAGTGAAGTCACTATGATCTACTGTTTTTGAAGGTACCTGTGTACAACCGACCAGTAGTATTGATAAAGAGAACAATAGTACAGAAAAAAATATCTTTTTCATTATACATAGATGAGTATATAAAAAGGAGCAGAAAATATTGTATACAATTTTTTATCAATAATTTCTATGGTGTGACAGTTCATGATGTAGCTCAACAAGAAACACCTCATGTGGTTATAGGACATGTCTCTGATGTAGTCTTTTTGGTACATCAGGAAAATATAATCAATAAAAAAAATGCAAGGGTCAGAATATATATTTTTTTCATTCTGAAAAAATAAAATATAAAAGTATATATCAAATATGATACGGAAAACATAAAAAATGGAAAGACGAAATAATTACTCTATCCATCTATGCCTCTTTCCACATTTCCATCTTTCCGCGTTTCCATTTTTCTATTTTTCCACATATTATTACCAAACATTTTCTAGTAATGAAAGTGCTCAGTTATGTGCAGGAGCCAGAAGACGATATTTTTCAATAAGATTTTCATCGTTGGTTCTTTTCAACATCAATAATATTCGAGCTCTTTTTTCCAACATAAATGGATCCTGTATTTTATTCATAATATTATCCTCATATAACGCTCTGAGATGTTTTTCATACCATTTATATGTTGTTTCTTCACCACTATATACATTATATACATCACCATAGATTAATCTCGAAAGGATAGTACCAAACTGAGCTCTATCAACGAAATCATTTGGATCAAAGACCTTTTTGGGCGTACTACCATTTGGTTCGAGTCCCATGAGATTGAGCTGACAAGCTGTCTTGGTAAAGAACTTCATCTCGTCAGATATGTTTGCAACATCAGTAAATTGGTCACATCATATTTTATGCGTATCTGGATAAATACCCATAACTTGGATAGTAAACATCGTCATCATTTTAGCCAATTCTTTTCTTCTTATACCATCATCTAGACGAGCTTCTACAATAGGACATTTGTTTGTTATATTGAGACCGTATCCTCGAGAAAATGCATCGGTAATTTCTTGCGTATACAATGAGTCAGATACATCACACGTAGAAGCAGCACCATGTCATGTTTCTACACCACAACACGTGTTATCATAATAACTTAGAGAATCATCTATTCATGCATTATTTGCACAAGCTAAAGTGCTAGGAAGTTTACAGTCGTCAAGATGTGTTCAGCCTCAACCACCACCTCAACCTCAACCACCACCTCAGCCACAAGAACCGACACATCATCACGTGATAGGAGGTACGTATATTTTTTGGAGATAGAGTGTATGTCATGAAAGTACTGCTTTGACATTGGTTCATGAAAGGACAAAATTGGGCAAATCAAAGAAACTGACATATGTTGCAGTTCAGCTAGTGGTTTCAGCTCATTTGTAAATATTCATTCCTTGGCTATTTGCATCACAGTCTACAGTTCATGTATTACCGTTGATAGTAAACGAAGGATTTATTCATCCAGAAATACTAAGCCCTGTTTTATTATATAAAAATGGTGTATTATTTCATGTTTGGATATAGAGAGCACAGCATCAGAGATCTTGGCATGAAGGTCTAGTAGTGAATGTATAATCATTGATAGTATCTATATTACCAGCCATATCGAGAGCATAGACACTGACTTGGATTGTTCAAGAACTAGGGAATGCTATATGATTAGAGATAGATATATAGTAATCGGGTTGATTAGCAGTGCCTTGTACTCATGAGAGATTCAAACTCGTTCATGAAAATATATATGGTCCATAGGTAGTTCAATCTACTCATGAAACTGTGACGGTGATAGATCAAGAATTTACACCAGCCCAGTCATCAGCTATACCCAAGAGGATAGGTGCTGTAGTAGATACAGAAGTACTTCCTGCTGTTGGAGAATCTGATCCTACGATAAGCCAAGGTTGGAAAGGAGTATTGATAGTTCTTG
>CAZTFP010000034.1:0-10127 GCA_964613015.1 uncultured Candidatus Peribacteria bacterium
ATATCATTGGTAAAAATTATCTATACCAACTCACATGAGTCATAATTGACACGCCAATTTCATATAATTTTTCATTTCAGCAGTCTGATTGTTTATATCTTTGAATTCACACGTCAAAAAAGTATTTGGAACTAATCCTAATATTTTCATAGCATAATTTACCATCATTTTCGCCATATGAGATCTCAAAAGATTTCATTCCATATTAGCTTGTTGGATGGTGGGGATAGTTGTGATGCCTATCTTATAGGCATAGAGATATGCTTTATTGAGATCTTTAGAATATTTTGATCCAACAATAGATCATCATGAGGTGATAGAAATCGTTCCTGTAGTTGCTGAAGTACACACGCCATCATATACACTTGGTGATTTATCTCAATTGGGACAGTTGTCTTTGGCTCAAGAAATGGTTGAACCACTGCTTCAAACTCATCCTCATCATCATCAACCACCACCTCAACCTCAGTTACTAGTAGTCGTTTTGACACTTCCAAAATATGAAAGGTGGTCAGTTCTAAACGTACATATTTTATGTGAATCCAATATACATGTTGTATCAGGAGTATTTGTTGTCCACACTTTTCAATCCTCTGACCTATAGAGTTTGATAGTGTCCCCTATTGTTCCCGCAGATAATACAAAACTAATAGTAAAATATCATCCACTCGCTATCAAAGAATCTGTAGTAGATCATGCCTGAATGGTAAGAAGCACTGTGTTCGTAGAACTATCTAATCATAATCTTGCCAGAGTTGCATTATTTTTATTTTCTGCACTTAAATTTGTTGGGGGAACAAGTATTTTATCCCAAGATCATCATAAAGCTTGGATACTAAATCAACTAATATTAATACTTAATACATTATCTGATACATCAGGAGAGATAATATTCAATGTTCCCATAGTGTGAAATAGTATCCCTGTTGTTGTTGCTCATCATATATCAGTAGCTCAGGTAGATATAATATTTCATCACATATTGATTATAACATTTGCACGTACTGATCACGTATTTCCTGCAAAGTCATGAAAGATAAAGAGATGTGAACCATTCCCCGTAAAGAAATAACTTGTATTGTCAGAAATATTTTCGCTGATTCCCTTAAGATTTGCCTGTACACCAGACACTACATTCGTATATAATACATCAGCTGTGGGTATAGTATTATCAATAAAAACAGAACTATCGTCAGTTGTCCCTGTGTTGGTATTTCAAGAATTGTTATATATATCAGAATAATCTATAGAAAATGTTAGTTCACCATCTGATGTTCATCACGGTACAACATACATTGCTGTTCTAGATATTCATGATCAAGAAACACTTGTAGGAATCTCTCCGTTTATGATAATATGTATTCAGGTCAGTTCTTCACTACCAGTAAATATCAAGGTAACAATATCTCAAGATCTTGCATAATTAGTATTTGCACTATTATTTGAACTAATATTTACTGAAGTCAAAAATGTATTGGTACCCAAAAGAGTATATGATGTCCCGGTAAGAATATCTCCTGATCATTCGGCAACTACATCTAATTTTACCTGATATAAAGCTAATCAACAAACTACCACAATAAGCGAAATAAATAGATTTCTAAAAACCCTATGCATAGCATGTTAGAAAGATATAAAATGCCAAGTATTTAATAAATTTATATATAAGTAAATACATATTAGACAATATTTGTCAAGAGGAATAATAAAAAGGAAAAAAATAAAAATTGTCAAATGTGTATATATTTTAGAGATAGTGTTTTTCCAGTATATACAATAATAAAGGTAAAAAAAATCATCACGTACATTTACTCTACAAATTTATATAAAAAACACTATCAATGCATTATCACACAGTTTTTATTTTGTAATATATAGGTATGAGAAAAACTTTAGAAAATCTGACAAAAGCATTCGTTGGAGAATCGCAAGCAAGAAACCGCTATACTATTTATTCCAGTATTGCAAGAAAAGAAGGATACTTGCAGATAGCAGATATTTTTTTGGAAACAGCTGAACAAGAAAAAGAACATGCAGAATGGTTTTTTAAAATGATACAAATCGTCAAAGAAAAATTGGGCGAAGATATGGATGAAGTAATGATAGAGACATGAGCGTTTGTAAAAAGATGAACGACATCAGAAAATCTTCAATATTCTATCAATGGTGAACATCATGAAAATTCTGATCTCTATCCTGAGTTTGCTAGAATTGCTGAAGAAGAATGATTGCCAGAAGTCGCTGCAAGAGTCCTCGCTATCTCTCACGCAGAAGAGCATCATGAAGCAAGATATCAAGCAGTACGTGACCAATTGTCTGCAGGTACCCTAGCAGAAAAATCTGAAGATGTAGAATGGATGTGTACTAAGTGTGGATATGTTCACAAAGGTAAAACACCACCAAAAAAATGTCCTGCTTGTGATCACGAATCGAATTATTATATCGTGAAGACAGAAAAATACTAAGACAGCATCTCGAAATGACTAATTATACAAAAAAAGTCCTCATGTAGAGGGCTTTTTCAGTAGGGTATTTTTTTTACTGACCCAGATAATAATCTGCTCGATATTTCATACCAGGGACATCATCTGTCATGATGAAACGAACTCATTCATGATACAATTTTTCTAAATCTCCCGTAGTGTTTACAGTATATACCACCAATTTTTTACCCATATCATCGACTTCCTGTGCAGTAGAGTCTTTGATGAGATTTTCTGGCATCATATAATATTCATGGACGAAATATGGAAGAATATCCAATTCTGTGATGTTATAGGTATCCCATGCTGCGTGGATATTTTTGTTAGATCATAAGACAAACGTTGCAGTCTTATCATAACTAGTGAATATGACTTTATCCTGCATGTTGAGTTTTTTTACCGTTTGAATATTGCTCATTACTTGAGCTTGTGCATCATTAGGATTGTATACTTTTGTTTCTACGAAATAATAATCAAACATCCCCTTGATCTTGATCAACATTTCTTCCAGCGTCATAATCGGTTCTCCATTTTTCACGGTACATTTTTTTCTGAGTGTTTCTAATGTATAATCGCTTGCCTTATATTTAGGACAGGTAGTCTCGGTAAGATACGGTCCATGAGCCACGATATTTTGTTTGTCTTTGGTCTCTGAGACATCAAATTCTACACCGTTTGCACCGTAATCTTTGGCTTTTATAAATGCTTGCAAAGAATTGCCAGGTATCTGTATAGGTCAAAGTGTCCATGATCATTGATGAGCGATAATGGTCATGTGGTCTTTACCTGAAAGCAAAGGCGTATTTCACGTTCATTCCTCAAATGAAATATACGATGAGAGATATTGATAAATGAATTTATGATTGGTACTGATTTCTGAAAGATCATTAAATATTTTTCCAGAACCTGATCATCAGACAATAGTATATTTATTATTATTTTGAAAATAACGACAATAGACGATTCCTCGATTTCTTTGGATTTTGGAAGAGAAGATATCGTTCGCTAGCTTTGAAATAGTGACGACTCATTTGGCCACAAATTTTTTAAGTCCATAAAAGATATCGGTTTGTTGTATGATATTTTTATTTATAGTTCCTGGCGTAATCCCAGTGCCCACGATAGTAGCAAGCCCTCTTGTATATCGATATGATCATAACGCATCTTTTTCATCGGCTTCTAAGGGTTCCATTTTTCTATGATCACCTACAACGACAAGGATTCCATTATTGAAAAATCCAGCTTTTTTAAGCTGAAGATAAAAGTAATAAAGGCTTTTATCGGAATATCTGAGCGCATCTTTTTCATTAGTTCCATACGGCGTATTATATGGTTTGTGAAACGAAATGTTCTGTAGGACTATCAAATACGGATTAGTCTGTTGTTTGATTGTTTCCACCGTTTTGGTATAGAGATCCATATCCGGAGCAGCATCAAAGACATATTTTTTTGCATCGGTAAATGCTTCCTCACCAATAATTTTACCAAATCCTATTCACGAAAGGAATGCTTTCTGATTGAGAAATTCTATATTAACCGCACTGACAAAAGTGGTAGCATATCATTGTTTAGTAAAGAAATTTGGTAGAGTATCTGTATAGGTCGTATATCCCGAATATGCTGTTATATCTGATCATATAAATTTGAGTGGTTCTATTCCAAGCAACAATCAGATGTGTGCAGTGTCTGATGTACATCCGTTATTGATAAAGTTAGTAAAGGTAATACCTTGTTTCTGGATCATATCAAAATAAGGTAGATTATCATGTATTCATCAGACTCTGAGCGAATCTATAGGAGATAATGATTCTGAAAACACCACAATGACATTCGTATTTTTATTAGATCATAGTATTTTACCAAAAAAGTTTTGGTAGGTATTGGGTATATTTACATCAGAGAGTTGTACAAAATTTTGAGTAAATGCAGCAAAATTAATAGAGAAAATATTGTCAGGAATCGACATAAATCCATCAGGAGCAAACTTACCTACGCCGAGACAAGCGATACCAAAGAGTAAAGAACATATAGCCAAAAAGATTTTATTATTTCTTTTGAATACTCTACTCTGGACGATAAAAAAAGTAATAATTCACAACACACACAAAACTACAACAATACTGATTATCATTCACGAAAAATCGCCCAAAGATGGATTGATAAATTGACTCATATCCCAGAGAGAGATTCTACTTTGAAAAAAATACATCGTAAAGGTATCGAGGACAAACAGCAAAAATATCCCTGATATAATAATATTGTTTATTATTTTTATAAAAGTTTTTTTGACCAAACTATTGATAGCCACTAAACCGAGTAAGACTATACATACCAAAAAATCACTGACAAAATATCACAGATAATGTGCCATAGTAGGGCCAAAAGTTGCTTCTTTGAAAACTTCTGAATATGCCAAAAAAATAAATAATTGTTTGATTAATAAACAAAAAAATGAGAGTACCAAAATAGTTCTCCCCAAAAATGGTGTAGTATATAAGGATTTATGTAGCGATGAATACAGTTTCTTCATATGGGGATTTTTGTTTTTTGGATACAAAACAAGAAGAAAAATTTTGTAAAAAATTTTTACTTCTTTTTTGTCCAGCTAAGCTGTGACAAAGCAAGAAATGAAAACATAGTAGCTATTTATACAAAGTTTACAACCAAAAAACTTAGCACCCGGGTGCAAAATATTTGCTCTATTAGCTATAAAGCTCTTTTAGTGGTTAGTTTACCCGGGTGCTATAGCTCCACCTCTCAATGTTCGACTTGGATTCTTTTGAATGGTATCACCAAGTTGGTCTAGTGAGAGCTTATGCTCTTTTACTAACTTTTGTACTTTAAATCTATCAATCTCCATCGCCTCATCCAAAACTCACAATTCCTGCAAGACTTTTTTCAAAACATCTTTGTCGGTTATGCTGATACTTTCTGTTTGTGAAGCCGATATTTTATAGACATTTCAAAATAATTTCAGCAGATTTTTTTTCTCCAGATATTCTACCAACAACACTTTGATGAGCTCTCTATCATTCTTTGCTTGCGATTCTTGTTTACTCAAAGCGACATATTCATCGACCAATCCCTTCACTGTTTTTTCACCCAAATCACTTCAAATGACTTCATCATCAAATTTCAAATGTGCCCACAAAGGACAGAGAGAATAGTACTCACAATATTTACAGTACACATTTTCTTTTGGCTCAAAACATTTTTTATCGCCCATATTATAGCTGAATTTCTTCGCTTCGATATCAGTAATCGTATCCGCATATTTTTTCGTGACGGTAGTCAAAATGTCAGGAGTAATGTCCCATTCGTCCATCAAGTCAAAATGAAGATAGTGAAGTCTGGCTTTGATATTTTTGAACCGACCTGTTCTCGAATTCTGGGATCACTTCACTTGGTTCGTGCTAGCAGTTTCTCACATCGTCGGTATAATTTCGATATCATGAAAACTCTCAATACTTCAAGTTTTCATTGTGTCTCAAATAAAATACTTTGCATAATTTTGCTGGACTCAGAGACCATATAAGGTGAGTTGTTCTCTATATTCTTCCTTACTCTCTGGCGGTAAATTTTTGTTGGTTTTATAATCATTGATTACAAACGTCTCTCATTCTTTATCCAGTCTATCTATGAATCCACGAAATTTTGTCTGGTCATTTAGATCAAAAATTATCGATGCTTCGGTAGCGACGACACTGATTCATTCAAAAGGACTATACTTGTCATAATAGTTCGCCACATAATGGATACCTCTGCGAATGTAGTCTTCAAGTGTCTGTTCTCACTTCATTTCAAGCGGTTTCTCTTTGGTGGCGTCTTTGATTTCACTATCTCGCTGGTCTTTGAACTTCGCCAAAAGTTCATCCTTGCTCGGGATTTTAAAGACATTTATCTGATTATATAATCGTTCCAATGCTGCGTGGACGCTATGCCCGAGGATCAAATCCGGACTCGATTCAAATTCTTTTTCCTGGATTTTATCGACGTATTTATATTGATATTTGCGTGGACATTGGAGGAATGTCTGTGTTTGTGAGAACGAATAGACGGTCATAAATCAAAACAAATTAAGAATTAAAGATGGAGAATGGAGAATGAAAGAATTCCTAGAATAGACTATCGTAAACTACCATAGGGTATAAGAAGACAAATACCGAGATTGTTCATTATTAATCATTCATTGTTCATTAATTTTTTTATAGTCTTTCAAATGATGCTTACAAGCTGTTGTAGCTATATAGGATTTTATGGCTTGATAAGGATTCCAAGATATATATACTCAAAAAAAATTTTTCAAAAAGGAGGAAGTATGAATCAAACGAATGTTAATATCAATGACATTAGAAATTTTTCTGAAATCAAAGAACTGCTCAAAAGCTGTGAAGCGTTTGGCAGGACCTGGGGAAGGAAAGGAAGTTATTATTATGGAAGCCACATAGCATTTATCGGAAAAGAAGCGATAGTACTCCTTATCCAAGGCAAGAAAAAAGACAGCAATATTGCTATCGTCAATTTTGTAAAAGAAGAGTTTTCAAGTAAGGATGTTAAATTAAAAAATGAAATTATTGCTATATTAGCAAATCATGGAATCATTCCAGAGGAGATGTAATATATTGTGGAGGCTGTATCAGCCTCTATTTTTTATAGTATTTTTTTAATAAATATTTGACAAAATAAAAATATTACATATAATATATACAAGTATTTTATTTTTATACCAAAAGACGTATGAAAAAAGGTAGCGTCACACTACGTCCAGATCAATATAAGGAAGTCTATGAGTGCTGGAACGGTAAAGGGAAAAGCTGTATAACCAGCAGAAATATTCCTGAAGACAAAAAAAATTGTGCACTCAAACACATTCTCGGTGGAATAGATTCCAATCTATTATTAGCGGCCGTAGAAGAACCCAAGGAAGAAACAAAAGAAAAAGAGATATCACCACAAGAAGAATATAAATATAGGGAATCTATAGTAGAAGAAATTAATGATGAATACAAATACGAAATACCTTTCAGAAAGTTAGAAAGAGAAAATAATAATGGGACTAGAGTGAAAATAAACAAACAAAGCGAATTCAGTGATCAAAATGATGGTGAAGGAACCATCTTAGGACCATCAACTGCCGAAGGACGGTTAAGTGTGCGTTTTGATAATGGATATGAAAATAGTTATAGAATGTCAGATCTCATTGTCCTTAAAAAAAAAGAAGATGATGGTAAAGATTCAAAAGTCATCAATGAAGAAATTTTACAAAGTATGAAGATCGAGAAGCGTGAGGATTTTATAGCAAATGTGGCTAAATTATTATTTGAAGAGATACAGAAAAATAAAGACCTTTTAGATAGAATGTTCCCCAACAATAACTTTAGAAAAGGTGATGATGTTATCTTAAATAAATGAGCTACTGATGCATATAGACATACTCACGAATGAAGTACAGGAAAAGTCATAAGTGTTTCAAATAATTCTATTCTTATCCGTTTTGATCATATAACAAGCCGTAATTATAGCGGAGAAAAAAATCCAGAGTGGGAGATAGAAGCAGAATATGTCATCAATCGTTCAAACCCCAAAGAGTTTGCTATTACGTTGGATAACGTCAAAGAGAAAGTCGTAGATATAGTAGAATCATTGGAAAAGGATGACGATGATGGTGATAGTGTAAATAAAAATGAACTCACCACCAAGCTCTTGCTCAAAGAGAATTTTCTTTTGCCAGGAGATGGTGAGGGAAACTATGTTCTCAATTATCGTGAAATGACCAAGTTTGTTGCCCCAGAACTTTATGCTGCCTATGGAAACAAAGATATCTATAGCGAAACAGATATGTGTGCTCCACCATCAGAATGTCATCCCAACGTCCTCAAAATGGAACTCAGTAGCTGATGCGATTATAATCGTTGCACCTATTGTGATCTCTACAAAAATGTAAAATATTGTCCAAGGACTTTCGAACAATTCAAGGAGCATGCAGATAAGGTGATGAAAGCATTGGGTGATTACAAATACAATATAGAAAGAGTGTTTATTGGTGGTGGTAATGCGCTTGGCGTAGACCAACAAACCCTTGAGAAATCACTTAAATACGTCAATAATCTCCTTGATCCCGGCAGGATCGCCATGTATGCAAGGACACAAGATATAAATAGAAAGGGAAAAGAATGACTACAGAAACTCAACTACGCAGGATTGACCAATCTCTATCGATGAGCTGAGACATGATCTGATGCGATATTGAAATATGTCAAAAAATGAACGACATTAGACGATATGCTCAAGGCATCCAAAGAACTTGCCAAGACCAATATCAATCTCTCGGTGACACTCATGCCAGGTATTTGAGGAAAACGTTTTGATGAAGAGAATGTCAAAGGAACGGTAAAATTTCTCAATGCTACCGATACAAAGTTCATTACCTTTATGGCGATTATGCCTTCTCCAGGATCTGAGTATGACAATATCATGAAAGAGGAAATGATGAACAATACCAATAGACCGATGACCAATGTCGAAGTAGTGAAGCAGATAAAATCAATTTTGCAATGACTAGACCCTAAGGGACAGAAGATAGGTATGTACTGACCAGAAGTTCATGAGGTAGATTATAATCCTTTCTATTTCAAAGTCACCTTTGATAGGGAGGGAAAAAGAGAGGCAATCAAACTTTGTGATGAGTATCTAAAGACTCATATTGTATAGTATCTAATCCTAATATCTCAAGGATTGACTTTATACTATAAATATATATAAGAAAGAAAATTTATTCTTAAAATTTTCTTATGAGGAAATTTCTTCTTCCCTTGCTTTTACTAAGTGTTGTGATAGCTGGATGTACGAGTACAACTAAGTCTACGATGACTACTGATCAGCTGTTTCAGAAAAAACAAGAATGTGCTAATCTGAGAGATAAGATAGAGGAACAAATTAATAAAAATCCTGATTACAGTGGTTGTTTTAATATAAAAGAAATATTTTATAGTCCACTAAGAAATAGTTGTTTATATATTGCAGACAGTGTGTGAGAACAAAATAAAGGAGATTGTTTATGGGGACTAACTTGATGAAGTAACGAAATTGTCTTTGATTATTTTACCAATGAGGTGGTTATAACAAATATGAGTTGGTCTTCGGATTATCAAGGTAAGTCAGATAGTTTTTGTTTTCCTAAATTTCTTGCTTATGTCGATAAAAATGGGAAAGCAGTTACAATGAATAATTATGATTGATATAGAGCGTGTATGCTAAATGAATATTATACAAGAATCCAAGAACTTAAATGAGAATAATTTTATTTTTCTTTTCTTAAAAGTTAGCACCCGGGTGCTAACTTTTGTATATAGCTTAATAAGGTATTTTGATGACTATTCCACCCGGGTGCGATAGTCACCATAGCACCCAAAAAAAAAGGTGCTCAAAATCTCTTGCATTTTTTTATAGCATCAATATACTATACGTGCTATATAACGACGAAACGTCAAAACGACTAAATGCTTAAACGCTTTTTGTCCTTTATTACATCGTTTCCTCGTTTGAACATTTTATCATTTAATCGTTATTTTTTATGGCAAAAATTATTGGAATCGATCTCGGAACAACCAACTCTTGTGTATCCTACATGCTAGGTGACAAATC
>CAZTFP010000035.1:0-9605 GCA_964613015.1 uncultured Candidatus Peribacteria bacterium
GAAAAAATTGTATTTATGATCCGGATTCGTACATATACTAATAAGATACTTGTGATGATTGGTCGAACTATATTCACGGAAGATACGACTAAACGATAAAACTATTCAGTGATTTTATAATTTCTTCGGTATCTTTTTCGTTGCAGACAATAAAGAGTTCTTGTGCGGTTGCACCTTTGCTCATAATACATTTGATACCGCTTGTTGTATTGTAAGATATTTTGAAGTGGAATTCAGACGATCATTTTTGTTGTCTGGATATTCTTCCTGGTATTATTCTAGAAATCAGCGGCTGTTTTTCAATCTCTAAAAGCAGTTTGTGAAATTCTGGCAAAATATGATGTACAGTTTTGGTTTTGGCAAATTTAGTATTCATATATTCTTTTTATTATTATAAAGATGGTGATGAAGCTTTGAACGTTATTGTGACGTGTTGATCTTACAGAAAAATTTGTTCTTCAAAAATTTCTTTGTGCTTTTTTGGCGTGTTCGAGAGAAGAATTGTGGACCAATACTGACCAGGAGCTATCTGATGAAATTATACAAAAAGTGCTTGTTGCTTACAAGTCATATATTGAAGATAAAAAGCCACTGGAATATATTCTTGGTCATGTAGATTTTTTTGGTCATGAATTTTTTGTCAATGAAGCGACACTTATTCCTAGACCAGAAACAGAATATATGATAACTGCGGTGACCGAATTTATCAGTGGAAAGTGAAAAGTGGAAAGTGAAAAGTGAGATAACCTTCTTCTGGATATTTGAACGGGATGTGGAGTTCTGTGAATTTCTGTGTTATTACAAAATCCCAACTATTTTGCTCATGCTGTTTTTTCAGACTATTTTACTAATGCACTGGAGGTTGCCAAAAGGAATTATCAAAAATTAATTACTGATTTTTCATGAAAGGTAGATTTTTTTCAATCAGATTTGCTCGATTTTTTGAACGATGGAACGATGGAACAATGGAACAATGGAAACATTGTTCTTGTGGCTAATTTACCGTATATACCCGAAGAAACATTTGAAGCTAATGTATCTGATAATGTAAAAAAATGGGAACCAAAACCTGCTTTTGTCGGCGGTGATGATGGATTGGATTATTATAGAATTATGTTAGATCAAATAATTGGCTTGAAGCCAGAAAAATTTGTAATGTTTTTAGAAATGATGACATGGCAGGTGGATATATTGCGTCAGTTATATAGTGATGTATTTGTCTTTGAAGAAGTAAAAACCTTTCATTTTAATATCAGAATAGTCAAAGCATATCTTAGATAAAAAAATTAAAATAAAAAAAACATTGATTTTTATTTTTACATTACTATAATTTCTTTGGTTTATATTATTTAGTCGTCTTATAATTATGATTATCACTATCTCTACTTTTAGATCAAACTGCTGGAACCACTATTTTTGTGGGGGGTTTTTTGATTTGTCTTGAGGTGGTAGTACATAAAAAATATTACACTTAACATAATTACAAAAAACCTATAGCGATATAGAGTTTTTTTTTCGACTACAAATATAAACTTTGTCCGGACAACAAAACACTTACCTCATTAAGTATCACTTTATCGTATTAAAAAATTTTAATCTGTAATTTTTTACCATGTACACAACTACATGAAATCCAGAAATGTACCATGAGACTGTATTTTTCAATTCAAAAAAATTACACACCATTGTTTCTAAAACTACATTGGATTTTTTGCATGCTATCCAGGTTTTACAGACACCAGACATCAGACAATTACACACTTTGTTTATACATCATCAAAGCGAGCTTCTTAAATATTTTGATCAAAGTTTGTTTGATATTTATCAATCCAACGATACCTGACATGGTTTGTATTTATTTAAAGAAATTTTTAAAAACTGCACAACATTGTCCAAGCATTCTACAAAAATAACGCTTTGATCTATTATAAACATATTTGATAATTAAATTTTATATATAACCCCAATACCTATGACAACAAAAATTCTAGACTATTTTTCACAGATTGTAACCGTACCTAGAGCATCAGGTAATGAAAAATTTATCCGTGAATGGTTGATTGATCGAGCTCATCAAAATAATTTATCGTATAGAACAGATGCTATCTGAAATCTTGTACTTTATGTACCAGCTACACCATGATATGAAAATAAACCGATAGTTATATTACAAGCACATATGGATATGGTCTGTGTAAAGTCTCCTACAAGTAATCATGATTTTACTAAAGATCCCTTACATATCTATGAAGAAGAAGATTGGTTGAAGGCAAAAGACACTACCTTGTGAGCTGATAATGGAATCGCTATCGCTATGATGCTTTCGATTGTAGAGCGTCCACATCCAAATTTAGAATTGTTTTTTACTGTGGATGAAGAGAGATGATTGACATGAGCATTACATTTTGATACTTCGCTTTTGTCTGGAAAATATCTTATCAATTTAGATACAGAGGATGAATGAGAAATTTGTATTAGTTCTGCATGATGAGCTCGCGTAGATTGTCTCTGCACCATTACTTTTGAAAATACAAAGTATCAAACCTATGAAGTAGCAATTACTTGATTACAATGATGACACTCTGGTGTAGATATACATCTCAATAGATGAAACGCTATCATTGCACTATTAGAAGTTATAGATTCTTATGGTGACGGCTTACAGCTTATAGAGCTTTCTTGATGACAAGCAGACAATGCAATACCTACAGAATGTAGAGCGATATTGGCTATCCAAGACCAAGAAAAATTTGAAAGACATATCGGAGATTATACCCAAAATTATAAAAAAACATATGATGCTGATTCCCTTTCTCATTCAATTAATCCAATTGATACTACTACCTCTGCGATCAACGACTATATCACTTTTATTTCTACTTTATTGGATATACCTGTCGGAGTGATCAAAATGAATGAACAAACACCTGATTTGGTCGAGACGTCTATCAATCTTTGAATGATTCAAATATCAGATTCTTGTCTGCATCTTACTTATGCTCCTAGATCATCTGACAATGAAAAATTACATTTGTTGATTGATACATTAAGGGACAAATATAGCACCATCAATTGAGAAATATCTACTAGATCGATGTATCCTGGACGATATCAAAATCCAGATGATCGTTTGGTACAATTAACCAAAAAACATTATGAAGATGTACTCAAAAGACCAGTTAAGGTAGTTGCCTATCATGCTTGATTGGAATGTTGAGCTATTGTAGGTAAACTATGAAATGGAGTGCAATCTGTATCTATCTGACCTACCATAAAACATCCACATAGTATAAATGAAAAAGTTTTTAAGCCATCTGTGGATAGGGTATATCAGGTGCTACAAAATATTTTACTAGAGATATAATCTTATACAAAACATTAACAAAAAAATTTCTAAATTTTTTTATACATTTATTATACTATTATCATGAACACTATAACATCTTTGGATAAAGCTATAGACCAAAAGCAAAACAATATCATTGAAGCAAAACAATTAAATAATATGATCAATGATGTATCATCAAAATTGGTATTAGCAGAGCTTAAAAAAGAATTAGAGGAACTACTGCAACAAAAAGTAGCGATACCTGCTCAATAATACCACACAATATTATCATCACATAAGATATAATTTTTTAATCTTTTCACAAAATATTAATAATTTTTATAGAATTTTATTTCCAGAAAATGAGATAGTATACTTTTGGTTTAGATTGAAAATTATATCTTTATACGATACCCAACTCTAATTTGATTTTTTTAATTCATTTGTATTCTAAGAGGTAATTTTTCTGATGTTACTATCAGAATAGTCAAAGCTTATCTTGCTTAGTTGTATTGACTTATTTCATAAAATAACTATATGTAGCAAACATTTATTTTATATTTTTTATATATGTGAAATAATTCTAAATGACCTGGTAAGGGTTCACTTAGTTTTGATAGTCAACGCACTCGTTGAAAATTTGATATATACCATAAGTTTCTTACCACACCACATCTACCACCTATGGTGGATAGACAAAAACAAGATTGAGAGTTTTTGGTGAAATTTACTAATAAATTCTGACCTATTGCTATTAGAAAACGTGTGATTCAAGAATGGAAAGAAAAGCTTAAATGAGCTGAGTATCAAAATACTCCTGAAAAATATAGTAAGTATATCAATGAAAAATATATTAGTACCTTTCTTCCTCAGTTAGAAATTTCTAAAAAAGCTATTATCAAAAAAAATCATCCTGGTTGTCCTTTGATTGTAAAAAATGGTCTTAATGAATATGATCTTCCTGTCGAAATTTTTTGGAGTTGTATTCATGTTGATCTTACCTCTAAATTTGAAGATCCCTATGATGTGATAGGTAATGTACAAACATTTCTTGATGTTTTTGGTACGTCAGTTACTATTGAAAAGTAGTTATATACTCCAGTTTTCATTTGATTTCTTTTCTTCTCTTTTTTATCTCTTGTATCATGAATTTTTATGTCAAAATGAAAGTGAATATTTAAAAATAATATGAAGAGAAAATTTGGTACTTGATATCTTGTTTTGACAAATATTTCCAATATAGAAAAGGATGATATAGATACTCGTATCAAAAAAAACTCTGAAAATACTTCAGATCAGCTTGCTTCAGTACATAAAACTCCTTCATCCTATGCTATGGATTTTTATTCACCAAGTTTTTGACATATTTTTGTAAAAGAACTCAAAAACAAAAATAGTGCTTTAGATATACAACTTTTTTTTGAAGATTTTGAACGTGCTTATGATGTTCTACTTACCGTAAAAAATATCGATGAAGATATTATTGATGAGAAAAGCTTTATTATTCTGGAACTTGAGGATTGATCTACAAGAAAACTCCATGCTCGCTTTTTTTGGGCTATATTGCCTCCTCATATAAAAAATCCTTATATACAAGAATATTCTGGTTCTTTTCAAAGACTAGCTAATTTACTTGCTGATCAAAATAAAATAGTTCAGTCACAAGAATATTAAAAAAAATAGGTGCAAAAATGAGCTTTTTATAAACATTTGGAGAATATTTATTTTTCTATGCCTAACTTTCTGTTGAAATAATTTTCTTTGTTCTCAAAGGTTACGTGTATTGCTACTGATTTTTCCATAACCTCACTGAGTTTTTCTTCGATATATCTCATATTTTCTTTATTACTAAAAATGAGCTGCGCCACTTTGCTTATAGTGATGAAATATACTCCCTCGCTCGTAATTTTGTTTATTATGAGGCTATCTTTGAGGCTATTTTTGATTGATGGTTTTTCAATCTTTTCTATGAGATTGGTGAGAATATCAGTAAATCCCCCTTCGTTTTCTTCTTTGTTTTCTGTATCTATCATTGTTTATTTTCAGATTTAGTTAAATGTTTATGAATCGCGACTTTGTAGATAATCGTAGGATAAGGATAATATCTAATGTTTCCGATAATATCGGTGAATGTTTCAGATATTATGGTAGAAAAATTTATATCTTCAAGAAAGATTTGATCAATGTACATTAATGTTTGTTTTGCAAAGCTATGTAAATCTATGCCTTGATGGTGAATAGCATCAATTTTTTCAAATATTATTTGTGCGTCGCCTGCTTTTATGAGACCAAGAAAATCTTTGATCAATGTCTCTGATGCAACTCCGAGAAACTTTGTAATATGCTGTTCATCTATATTTCCCAAAACACTCACTTGATCTATATATTTTACTGCGTCACGTACACATCCTTCTGAAATTTTGGCAATCAATTCTATTGCTTCATCACTTGCTGTGAGTCCTTCTTGCTCACAGATGCTTTTGAGAAATTTTCCTATTTCTTTTTTGTCTACCTTTTTGAAATTAAATACCTGACAGCGTGAAACAATTGTTTCAGGAACTTTTTGAATTTCTGTCGTTGCAAGGATAAAACATACATTGTCCCTTGGTTCTTCAATGGTTTTCAAAAGAGCATTGAATGCTCCTTTACTCAACATATGTACCTCATCTATTACGTAGATTTTTTTTTTCAAGTTTGCTGGTGGATAGGCTGCTTTGTCCAAAATTTCTTCTCTGATATTATCTACTCCGGTATGTGAAGCGGCGTCTATTTCTACATAATCCAATGTTTTGCCTTCATTGATAGTTGTACAGTTGAAACATTTATTGCAAGGATTTCCATCTTGGAGATCCAAACAATTAATCGCTTTGGCCAAGATTCTTGCAGCGGTTGTTTTTCCTGTACCTCTAGGTCAGAATAAGAGATAATTATGGTGCATCTCCTTGTTTGAACTCATCTGCGCCTTAAGAATTTCCGTAATATGATTTTGTCCGATAATAGTATCGAAAGTTTGTGGACGATATTTGTTTGCGAGAGACATACGGAATAAACTAATATATTAAAAATTAAGAGCTTCGCTTATTAAAAATTAAGAGCATTGTCTATTAAGGAATTTATGAATGTTTTGTTTACTCCTTACTCCTTCATTCTTAATTCTTCATTTGGTTTTTGTAGTGTATTTATCTATTATAAATTTTCAATTGAAAAGATTTACCAATTTTTATTTACTTTATATTAAAAATGTTTATAATCTTTTTATCGTATCTTGGTACGAATTTTTATTTAATGAAAATATATAGATATGACAAGTAATGCTCTTCTAAACTGATTTTTTCATCCTGGCAATACTACTTTTGATGACTGTGAACGTAAATTTAGAACTTCAAATGTTGCTGATGGAAGCGTATTGTTTTACGAGAGTAATCATCCAGGTGGTTGAATCATAAATTGATCAAATAGTGAAGAAAGGGTGAAAGAAGTCTGTGCTCCTTGTCCGAAATATCAATGATGTTTAGTACATGAAACATTACTCAAAACCCTTGCTTACGTTAAACAAAGAAATATCAAAATCTCAAAACAATAATATTTTTATTTTCTTTCTCAAAAAAAGATTTTATTCTGCGTTTTTTTTCATTTCTAAAATTATTGCAATTTTTTTGTTGAAGATTTATGTGTTTACTTCTTGTGTTTTGCCTGTAGCTTTTTATACTATTTTTTCATTGAAACACCTGATATTTTTTATTGTTTTTGGATATTTATACTCTTCACATGATTACTTTTTCTTATAGACGTTTTATATACCATTTTCTGCTTCCATTATTTAGTGGATCACTTTTTTTTCTTTTGTTGCTCAGCCCATTGGTCTATTATTCTTTTTCTTCTGGTTTTTATACTGAATATATGATACATCAATGAATTGTTAATTCGGAATTATCCTCTAAATATGTGCAAAATGTATATATGTTTATCCAAGGAAAAAATTCTTTAGATTCTGATTTTTCTCTCGCTGAAAAAAGCCATATGGAAGACGTTAAAAAGCTTTTTTGTCTTGCTTATCTTATTGAGATTATAACTGGTGTTATTTTTTTGTCGGTTTTATTTGTCTTTGCTTTTCAAAGAAAGTTTCGTCTTATTGTCAGATGATTATTTCGAGGTTCGCTGTTCTCCATGATACTGTTTTTTTTGATTGTTTCGGTATCGTTTATACATTTTGAAGCCACCTTTAACCTTTTTCATAGCATATTTTTTCCTCAGGGTAATTGGTCATTTGATGCATCAAGTATGTTAATATCTTTTTTTCCTGTGGGTTTTTTTGAAGCTATAGCTATCAGGATATTTTCTATTGGTACTGGTATTTCATCGGCGGTATTTATTTTTGGTTTGCTTGCAATAATTTATTCGAAAAAAAGACATGTCTAATACATGCCTTTTTTCTTTTGGTGTTTTTATTATTTCTTAAATGATTTTCTTGGTGGGTAATCTCCAAAACTTTTCTTTTTCGCATCTTTGGATGAATCTCCAAAAATTTTCTTTGTTCAAAAGTCTCTTTTAGCTCAAAATTCTTTCTTGGGTCCAAACTCTCTTTTCGGTCAATATGATTTTTTATCTCAAAAATCTTTTTTACCCACATACGTTGACGAGTCACCGAATTCCTTTTTAGGGTAACTAGATCATTCTCTTTTTGGATAGCTTGAACCAGTAGAAATACCTTCTCTTCTAGGGTAGGCTGGCCTATCTCAGAAATCTTTTCTTGAAAAACTAGATCACTCTCTTCTTGGTCATCTATCTGCTGGCCTTCTTCCTCATCTCTCTCCTCCTCAGTCACTTTCTTTTGCCCTATTGATGATTGATTTTTTTCCATTGATAGTCTTGTTTTCAAAGGCACCAGTTATTTTCTCTGCGTTGCTTGGTGATACACTGATAAACGAAAAATCGTCCATCATTTTCAAATCATCAATATCTCTTCATTCTACTCCAGATTCTTTGGTAATCATTTCCAAAAGTGAACGTCCCGTATATCCTTCTCTTCTTCCTAATGCTACAAATAGTCTTGTTTGTCCTCCTGTCCCTGATTTGCTTGCAAATCTGTTTTCTCTGGTTTGTTCTGTAATATCACGATATTTGCTTTGATCGAAATCGCTTTCGTAATGCATCTTCAAAAGTGCTGCAACTACATCACGAGGATTGCTGTTTTCTATCAGTTTGTCAGCTATCTCTATATAATTTTTGTGGCTATCTTTTTCAAGAACACCCTGAATGCTTTCGTTCAATTTGTTTTTTTTCTTTTCAATTACTCACTTGATGTCTGGAATAACTCCCTTTTTGATATCGACTTTATTTACCTTTTTGATATAGGACATTTTGCTATATTCTTTGGGTGTGATGAAGGTAATCGCTGTTCATTCCTTTCCTGCTCTTCCTGTCCTTCCTATTCTATGTGTATATCTTTCTGCATTTTGTGGAATCGCATAATTGATAACATGTGTCACATCATTGACGTCTATTCCTCTCGCTGCGATATCTGTCGCCACCAAAATATTTACTTTTTTGTCTTTGAAACGTTGGAGAAAATGTTCTCTTTGTTTTTGTGCGAGATCACCGTGAAGACCTTCTGCGCTATATCACTCATCATTTAACTTGGAAACTAATCCATCTACGTCAGCTTTTGTGTGACAAAAAATGATACCATAAAATCACGCTTCTGTATCCATGATTCTGCGAAGTAACTCAAATTTATCTCTTTCGTTTACTTCAAAATATGCTTGATCAGTATTTTCTCACGTTGTATCTGTACTTTTTGCTTCTACTAATTCATATTCGCCTATATATTTTTTTGCTATTTGTAAGACTTCTTTGGGCATTGTCGCAGAAAATAACAAAACTTTTTTCTCAGGATTTGTTTCTTTGAAAATAGTTTGGATATCGTCAATAAATCCCATATCCAACATCTCATCTGCTTCGTCGAGAATGAAATAAGAAATGTCTTTCAGATCCAATGTTTTGCGTCCAAGATGATCCATTATTCTTCCTGGTGTCCCTACGAGAATGTCAATTCCTCTTTTGAGTGCTCTGTGTTGGATTTCATACGATTGTTTTCCGTAGATTGCCATGACTTTGAGTCCTTTATTTCCTTGAAGTGAATCTATCTCTTCTGCGATTTGTGTCGCGAGTTCTCTCGTAGGTGCAAGAATAAGTGCCTGTACTTTACCACCTGGGGTAAGTTTTTCGATCAAAGGAATACCAAAAGCTGCAGTTTTTCCCGTACCGGTTGCTGCTT
>CAZTFP010000036.1:0-8108 GCA_964613015.1 uncultured Candidatus Peribacteria bacterium
ACATAGGATATTCATCATTGTGATGTAATATACTCCAATATATTTCTTCCCTCTTGATGTTTTTCTTTTCCTATGTAGAAAAATGTATTTACTCCTTGCTGAATGAATGATACTACCTCAGTGTAAATTTTACTTACAAAGGGACATTCTAAATTATATACTGCAGTAAATTTTTTTTTTGCTTGATTGATTACTTCTCTGTTTGTTCCATGTGCAGAAAAAACTACGATAGCATTTTCTTGAAATACTTTATCTATTGTTTCTACGAAAATCACTCCCTGGTTTTCAAAATCTTTGGTTACTTCTGGGTTATGAACCAATGCATGAATGCAGAATATTTTTTCTCATGGATGATGAGCAATAATGTCGTTGAGTTGATCTATAGATCTTTTTACACCAAAACAAAAACTTGATGGAGTAAGATAATATACAATTTTACTCATATACTTTTTATAAGATAAAAATACTTTTATTCTCCCATAAAAGAAAAAATAATTTCTCTCTCTCTTGCATGATCAAGTTCAAATAGGAGCACTCTTTGCCATGTTCCAAACATAATTTCTCATTCTTGTATTGGAATAGTTTCACTTGTGTTTCCTATGATCATACCCCTAATGTGTGCATGTCCATTGAGACATTCTTCTTTGCTATCACACATGGTTTGGGGATCTCTATGTTCCAGATCGTTGTGTCTGTAGACTTCATCTATGGAAATATTTTTGTCACACCATTCCTTTAGATCATTTCGAAATCCATCTTCTGCTTCGTTGATTTTGAGTACTGCTGTTGTGTGACGAGTGAATACATTAACCAATCAATTCTTGCCTCATATATCAGTGATAAATTTTTTTATGTCGTCAGTAATGTCTATAATATCAAATGGTTTTTTTGTCTGATATATTTTACTTTGCGAATAATACATTTTTTTTGACTACAACAAAAATAAAAACGTTTTGTAAGTATATCAAAAGATATCTCCTTTTCAATAGTTTGCTTTTGTTTTTTATCTTATCCAGCTAGATATTTTTATTCATAGAAATATTTGCCAAACTTTGATTTTAGTCTTCTATATGATATTAATTCCATTTTTTTGACTCATAGGCTCTTTAAAGTTCGATCAACAGAGAATCAACAGGTTCCATATGGGAAAGACTTTTGTGAATCAGTTACTAATGATTCATATCTAAATCTCCCAACAACTCCTGGAGCAAATTCTATTTCACTATTATCTTCTGGTTTACAAAGATATTCTTTTATATCATGTGACATCTTTTCAGCAACTTTTTTGGTGGTTTCGTATGATCCCGTATATATAGTGAATATTTTCCCGTCTTCTATTTCTCATCAACTAATATATTTATGATTAATTCATTCTTTAGTCAAATAATTCGAGACAACTACTACATGTTCTGGAGCTACATTGATGTGCAGTTTCCATCATACATTATTTTTTTTATCATCATTAAGTTTTAATTCTTTTGATTTATCATGATTTATGGAATGATATGGTTCTAAAATATTTTCATATTTCTTACTAATTTTTTGCATTGTTAGGTAGGCATTTTGTTTTATATACGATTTTAGTGTTTTACACAATGTATTTACTGGTAATGATTGTGAGAGTGGATGTAGACATTTTGCTCTGAAATTTTTATCAAGCATATCCTGATCCCATGTATCGAAAATCTCTTCTGCGGCTATTTTTCAGATTTTTTCCCCTGTTTGTTTGGACTGAAAAACATCAAAAACAAACTCATTGATTGAAGGTTTAGTTGTTTGTGGATACTTTCAGGTTCACATTACTACATTGATATAAGTAAATTTATTTTTGCAACATCTCTATCATCAAATCTTGGTGTCTATTTTTGAGATCACGGACTAATGTCTTTTTGTTTTCCATAAATCTTTGAATATCAAATCCATATTCTTCTAACATCAATGATGTGTGGTCAACTCCTATGTAATGAGGAAGAATAACGTAATCAGCACCTTGTTCGTAGAGTTTTATTGCTTCGTGAATTTGACTGGATACGAGGATGATAATCAGATTAGGATTATGTTGTTTTATTGTTTTGAGTAATATTATATTTTCATCGAAGTTTTTTACTGTACTGATAATCATTTTACTTTTTTTGAGGTTGAGTTCTTCAAGAAAATCTATGTCACCCACATCACCATATATACATGGAATTTTACTTTTTTGTAAATGATTAATTATTCCAGGATGTTCATCGATAACTAGTATGTTTTTATAGTTTTTATGTACTGTAGTATATATGTTATTTCCAAATCTTCCGTATCAGAAGAGTATGATGTCATAATTTTTTTTGTTGATTCTTTTTGCTTCTTTGTTTCGCACTCACGGAAGTAAACTCAATATTGGTTTACATATGTGATAGATTTTTTCTCCATAAATTACTGAATAACTCGATCCTGCAATAGTGACTAACCCGACTATAGTAATCATGGAAAGTATCGTTGGATCTTTAATATATCATGAAGTAATTCCCATCGCTATTATAAGAAACGAAAATTCACTAATCTGTCCCAGCGTGATTCATGTAAGAAAATTGTTTTTTCTTGTGTGTCCAAGGAACCCAAGAACTATCATCGTGATAATTGGTTTTATAACTAGGACGAAAACAACAAAAATTACTAGTGGTACTATCATAGTTATATTTGTCGTGGCAAAGTTCACATGTGATCCGAGTAACACAAAGAAAATAACGATAAAAAAATCTCTTAGTGGTTTTATTCTACTAGTGATTTCAAATCTATATGAGGAATTAGCTAAAGTTATTCATGCAATCAATGTTCCTATCTCTATACCAAATCACATTCGATGAAATAATGCGCCGATAATAAAACATCGTCCTATAGAAAATAAAAACAAATATTCTTGAGATTCAGCAATTTTTTTTGTTATCATAGGAATAAAATATTTACCAATAAGAAACATTCCTATCCCTAACCCAATAATTTTTGCTAATAACCCAACCACCACCAATGCAGATGATGCATGATTGATATTTTTATATGTTGCCATTCATAAAATAAGTGCCATAACTATCAGATCCTGAACAATAAGTATGCCTATACTCAATCTTCCTGAGGTGGATTCCAATTCCTCTCTATCTCATAACAGTTTTAGTACAACGATTGTACTACTAAAAGCAAATCAAACCGCCAAAAGACTTGAGGTCATACCATCAAATCCTAATATTGTGGCCAAAAAATATCAAAGTCCACCTGTTATTACGACCTGAAATACTCATGCAATGAGTGATGTTTTCCCTAAATCTTTGATGATCGCTGGATTGAGTTCCATACCAACGATAAAAAGCAATAAAGCGATACCTAGATTTCAAAATGACTGAAATGCTATATTTGCTTGTAATAATCATGGTAAAAATAAGCTGATAGCGGTACCAGCGATAATATATCAAATAATCATGGGTTGTTTACATATCTTCATGAGACCAACGCCCAGAAGTACGATTCATATTACAATACTTAGTGATACAAACACTTGTTCTTCCATACTCATATGAGCTAAAAGACTAAAGACTAAAGCTTAAAGTTTAAAGAATTTTCTTCGGGCTTTTCGCTTATTCTTAATTATACTTGGAAATAGATATTTGTCAAATCTTGTTTTATATAATATATCTATTTGACTTATATTGATAAAATTTAATTAATCTGGAAAATAGTACAAGTAATTCTCTCGATTTTTCTTGTATTTCTCCTTTTTTTCTCTTTTTATTTAGACTCTCTCATAGGCTTAAAGGCTTATACGCTTTACTACCATAGATATTATAAAATCTATTTTTTCGTATTTGTCAATTGGTGATGCTCGGAAAGCGTTGAATTTTTGTTGGTTTTTGTTATATTTTTGCTGTCAAATACTCAATCGACATTACCTGTCTTTTGTAGTGCTCTTCCACCCAACATACATATTCACTATTGGTTGTTGAGCAGAACTTTGGGGGCATCTGCCTTAAAGTTTTTTTGTCTGGTAGGATTTTTGAAACTTTATATTATTATTATATTCTATGAGAGAAGACGATAAAAAAATCATTGCTACAGGAACTGTTCTTCCGCATTCTATTGAGGATGAGATTTCTAAATCGTATATCGAATATGCGATGTCTGTTATCGTTATGCGTGCATTGCCCGATACAAGAGACTGATTTAAACCGGTTTTGAGAAGAATCTTATTCGCGATGTCGCAGATGAATAATTTTTTCAATCAGAAACATAAAAAATCAGCCAGAATTGTCTGAGAAGTTATGGGAAAGTACCATCCTCATGGAGATAGTAGTATTTACGAAGCTATGGTACGTATGGCACAACCATGGGCGTTTAGATATCCATTGGTTGATGGACAAGGAAACTTTGGTTCTATCGATGGTGATGGGCCTGCAGCGATGAGGTATACCGAAGCTAGATTGACTAAAATAGCTGAAGAAATGCTTAATGATATAGAACAGGATACTATTGATCGAAGAGATAATTTTGATGGAAGTTTACAAGAACCTATTATGCTTCCTACTAAATTTCCTAATCATCTCTGCAATGGTACTATGGGTATCGCGGTTGGTATGGCAACGAATATGGCTCCCCACAATTTGAGTGAAGTTCTTGATGCTGCATTATTGCTTTTGGAAAAGGAAGGTATGAAAGATAAAAAATGAGAACCTATCGTAGTTTCTATCGATGATATTATGGAAATTATTAAGGGACCAGATTTCCCTACATGAGGTATTATCTATGATTCTAATAATATCAAAGAAGTGTATAAAAAAGGGAAATGAGGTATCGTTATGAGAGGGAAAACACATGTAGAAGAAGATAAACATGGAAATATTATCATTATTGATGAAATACCCTATTTAGTAAATAAATCTACTCTGGTATCAAAAATCGGTGAATTGGTTGTTGATAAAAAAATAGAGGGTATCTCAGATATGAGAGATGAATCCAGTAAAAATAAGATCAGAATAGCTATCTATCTCAAGTCTGGTATCGATGCTAATAAGATTTTAGTAGAACTCTATAAATACACAGAATTACAATGTTCGTTTAATATCAATAATGTCTCGCTTGTAGAAGCTGGTAAACAGCCAAGATTATTGAATATCAAAGATCTTTTGATGGAATTTGTGACGTTTAGAAGATCTGTGGTTTATCGTAGATCAATATTTCAACTCAATAAGGCAAAGGATAGATTACATATCTTAGAATGATTAAAAAAGGCTATAGATATTATCGATGCAGTTATTGATACAATCAAAAAATCTGATACTAAACAGAATGCAAAGGAGAATCTTATAAGTAAGTTTGACTTTTCTGAGCTGCAAGCGGAATATATATTGATGATGAGATTACAGTCATTAGTCGGTCTAGAAATACAGAAAGTCACTGATGAAATAGAAGAAAAGAAAAGACTTATCGAAGAACTTCAATCTATTGTTGATCATCCAGAAAAACTTGATGGTGTCATCAAAGATGAGTTTAAATATATGAAGAAACAATATGGAGATGAAAGAAAAACTGACCTTTCTCAGGATCTCAGTGTATATAATGTTTCTGGAAGTCTCAAAGCGTTTATGGATACTGCTGATAAGGTCAAAGAAGATGTTATTGTGTGGATCGGAAATGATTATAGTATCAGAATATTATATCAGTCTAGAATCCAAGCAATACCTGAAGAAACAATGGATCTTATCTATACGCACAATCAAGATAAACTTATTGTCATCACTGATATCGGTGAATTAGTTGTCCAAAGACTAAAAGATTTTGGAAGTTTTGCTATGAAACAAAATGCTATAAATCTCAATGAACATTTCTGACTCAAATGAAAGATTGTGTTTGCTAAGACGCTTCATTTCGACTATCATCACCTTGTATTTCTTACCAATCAAAATAATTGTAAAAAGATTAAAAAAGAATTGGTCATTTCATTCAAGAAATTTCCTACGGTTATTATGAAACTCGCAGACAAAGAAAAAATACTGAGTGTAGAAGCAGTAAATGATTCAGATAATATTGGTATCGTTACTAAACATGGATGGATGTTACTTTTCAAGAGTGGTGATCTTAGGCCTATGGGAAAGACTGCTGGAGGAGTTAAATCTATTGAGCTTCAAGAAGGTGATGAAGTAGCTAATATGTTTTTACATAAAGGCGAACCATTTATTCTTATCCATGCTAATAAAAATGGTAAATTACTCAATTTAGAAGATCTTAAAATACGGAAAAGAGCAAGAAAAGGTCAAGTAGTCATGACGGGTAAAGAAATCCTTGAAGGTGGAATAAGTATTATCGAATGAGCAATCAGACTTAGATTTAAAGATACAACTATAAAAACGCTACATTCAAATGATATTCATCTTGATGAAACGGATACTCCGTTAGCAAAAATGGTTGACAAAGATATTGATGTCATTTATAGACCACGAGAAGAAAAAGACGAAAATCTTAGATATAAAGAAGAAAGAAAAAAAGCCGAAAAAGAGGCTGAGAAAATGGAAAAATGACTACCTAATGATAGTGAAGATGATGACTCATCTCCTAGTGAAGTTGAAGAAGATACAACCGAATAAATTGGATTATCATTTATTTCTTTCCTTTTTCCATGCAAAAAAAACACATTAAATTTTTGTTTGTTTTTACTGTTTTTATTGTACTTTTAGGAAATATTATTGTGTGGAAAATAATCAATAATAGACTTGCCACGATATGAAACACTATAGAATCTCGTATGGGAACAGAGGTAAATGGCATCAAAAAATCTAACTTTTTAGCATTACAATCCTCTCTTGTAGATACTATTGCTACTGCACAAAAACCTGTGGTAAGTATAACTATAAGTAAAGATATAAAATTTTATGTAGAAGACCCTTCTCAGACTAATGGTCCAGGAACCGTTCAGCAACAAATTGCTAAAATATGATGAGGAAGTGGTATTATTGTCTCTAAACAGTGATATATTATTACTAATAAACATGTCGTGCAGGATTTAACAGCTAAATACTCGGTAACCTTGTATGACGGGAAAAGCTATAATGTAGATAAAATATGGATCGATGATCTCTTGGATTTAGCTATTTTAAAAATAGTAGATTCTGGATGAGCATCTCCTAGCAATCTTAGTCCTGCTTCTTTTCTTTCTTTGGATAATCAGGTAAATGTTGGCCAATTTGTTCTGGCTATGGGAAACTCACTTTCTACCTATGCAAATAATGTGACTATGGGTATCATTTGAGGTAAAAACAAACAACTCTTTATCAATAAAAATAATCTCTATATCTGACTTTATCAAACAGATGCACTAATAAATCCTGGAAATAGTGGTGGTCCTCTGTTTGATATTGAATGAAATGTTTTGGGTATAACTACTGCTATCACAGAATGAGAATGAATAGCATTTGCTTTGCCGATTAGTAAAGAATTTATATCAGGTACGATTGCATCTATAGAAAAGTTTGGAAAAATAGTGAGACCTATTATTGGTATTCAATATGTGAATATCACTCCTACACTCAAACAAGATAAAAATCTTATGGTAGATACTGGTATTTATATTGAAGATGTACTTAGTGATTTACCTGCATGGACAGCTGGACTCAAGGTATGAGATAGTATTGTTAGTATTAATGGGCAAGAAATAAATAATCAATTACCGTTTCTTTATCAGCTTTATACGTATATCCCTGGAGATCATATTACTTTAACTATCATAAGAAATACTGAAAAACTTACGTTTGCCGTTATTTTGGGCTGAATACCCCAATAAAATCCTTCATTTTCATTAGAATTTCCTAGTTATGTCATTATTTCTATGAATGTAAATCTAAATATCTTTGTTAAGTCGATAAAAATTGGAAATAGGCGCTTTTTGGAGTACACTTGATTATACGTATTTATTTTATGAATTGATAGTATGCCTACTTATATACCTGATTCACTTATCAGTGAAATAGAAGAGCTCAAAGAGTTATGAAAATTTGATGAAGCTATCAAAAAAGTTAATACTATCCTATTTAGGGATCCAAATAATGAAGATGCACTTTTACAGGTGACTGATATTCAGTATAGAAAAG
>CAZTFP010000037.1:0-7384 GCA_964613015.1 uncultured Candidatus Peribacteria bacterium
CCTCGACGCGGAGCTTTGGAGACTCCCGCTCTACCGCTGAGCTACGGCCCTATTTTTTGTCCAAACAATAAGCCTGATTCTGTATAAAGTATAATGTATCTATATCGGCATAGAGCCAACGTATTGCACTTTTCCGCCAAGGCGGATAAGCTTGCACTAGGTATGGTTTACCACTCGAGTCCACATCGTGGAAACTGAGTAGAGGTAGCCTGCTTGAGCGGACATCCTCGCGTTGCATCTTTCCCCACGGCAAGCCGGGGTAGTTTACGTTTCTGTGGCACTTTCATTTACCCTTTCGGTGTTCAACATCCGTTAGATGTTACCTATTTTTTAGTGTCAGGACTTTCCTCCCCACAGTTATGCGGGGCTATACAAAATTTGGACCAGTTCCTTTTAGTGAATTGGTAAAATAATTCAACAGTAATTTATTCACAACACTCTATATCTACTCTTTGCATTTATTTTTTAGTTCGCATTTTGCGTCTCATTCTCATATTATCCTTGCTAGAAGATTGTTCTTCTCTTATACTAGAACCTGTTAATTTCAAAAATGCTTCTTCTAATGAATCCGTATTTGTTTGTTGTTTTAATTCTTTGCTTGTACCAATGCTGATTATGTTTCCATGATCAATTATTGCTATTCTATTGGCTATTTTATCAGCTTCTTCCATATAATGTGTAGTAAGAAATATTGTCATATTTTCCGTTCTATTTAATTCAGTAATATATCATCGTAAAAAATTTCTTGTTTGTGGGTCTAATCATAATGTTGGTTCATCTAGAAATAAAATCTTTGGATGATGAATAAGCCCTCTTGCTATCTCTAGTCTTCTTTTCATACCACCAGAAAATGTTTTTACTAAATCACCTTTTCTATCCCATAGTTCTACTAGATGCAATAATTCTTCAATTCTTTTTTTTGCTATTTCTTTTGGTACTCCATATAAAGACGCATGAAACGTCATATTCTCATATGCTGTAAGCTCGTCGTCTAAGCTAGCATCTTGAAAGACTATTCCTATAGAACGTCTTACGTTGTTTTTGTCGGTAAATGGAGAAAAATCATTTATCATTACGTTTCCTGAACTTGCATTGAGCAGTGTGGTGAGTATTTTTATGGTTGTTGTTTTTCCCGCTCCATTAGGTCAAAGAAACGCGAATATCTCTCCTTTTCCTACATTGAAAGAGATATCATTGACGGCTATAAAATCTCCGAATTTTTTGGTCAGATTTTTTACTTGTATGATGTCCTTTGTCATGCTTTTTTAAAAAAATATAAAATTTTTATACCTCTATTTTCGAGAAAAAATAACTTCAGATAATCGTTACTATCATTGTTACGGATATGAGTACTAGAGAGTCTATTCATAGTCCAAAATGACTTGTTCCTATTAGCGATCATCTGATTGCGTCTACACCATAGGTGAGTGGATTGAATTGGGTAATATATCCGATGCCTTTTGCTAAACCGTCAAGTGGAAATAAAGCTCCTGATAGGAAAAATACTGGCATAATTACAAAATTCATAATCAATTGAAATGCTTGCATATCTTCCAGTTTTGATGCGATTGCCGTTCATAATGCTGTAAATAGTATTGCTATCAAAAACATGAACGCAAATGCTACCAGTATCATTATTAGGCTTCCTGGTCTAAATCCTACTAGCATAGATATTAAGAAAACAATGATACCCTGAAATAATGCTACGGTTGCTCATCAAAGCGTTCTTCCTATCATGATTTTATATCTAGACACTGGTGCCACTAAACTCTCCTTGAGAAATCAAAACTGCCTATCCCAAATAACCTCTATTCCATTAAACATTGCTGTAAAGAGAATGCTCATAGCGATAATACCTGGTGCTAGAAATTCTATATAATTCCCTCATCATGCTTTTTGATATACTGGACCAAACCCATATCCTAGTGCTACTAAAAAGAGAATAGGTTGTCCTAAAGAACCGACCATTCTTGCTTTTGACCTCCAAAATCTCTTTATCTGTCTTAATCGCATTATATAAATAGGACCCATAGTATTTGTGATAATATAAAAAACATATGCAGCTTTCTTATATTCTTCCTTATCAAATTGTCAAATATTTCTTGCTTTTTGATTTCAAATCTGTTATATAGAGATGTTCTTTATCCTACTGGATAAAATCGTTATTTATTTTTCATTCACTATTCTTATGAAAAATTTTGCTGGTTCAGAAAACATTAGAAAAATTGCACGAATTCTCTTAATTATTGGATGACTTAATTGGGGGTTGTTGTGATTATTTAATGTTGATCTTGTGGCGCTTATTTTTGGCTACGGTTTTCTTGCGCGTTTAATATATGTCTTGGTGTGAATTGCTACCGTATATGTTCTTCTCTATCCTGCTACAAAAACACGTATGCCACTTAGAAAATAAATTTTGAGCTAACATATTTTTTGTTTTGCTTTATCATGTTTTCTTTATTTTTAAAATTGTGATAAAAAATGGTTAATACTATTAAAACTGTTATATTCGATTTATGATGAGTATATTTTACTGATGGGACAAAATATGCGATAGAAACCATATCTTCTCGTTATAATATCTCTAAAGAAAACGTACAAGAAGTATTAAAAGGTGATTTATGAACGCAATATAGGATTTGAAAACTTACTGCTGATGAATTTTGGAAAAAGGCTAAGGAATTTCGAAATATAGATGTGTCTTCAAAAGAACTATCAAATATTTGGTTGCAAGAATACACATTGATTCCTTGAACATCTGATATTGTTGATAGATTAAAGAATTCATTATATGAAATTATTTTTTTATCAGATAATGTCCAAGAAAGAATAGATTTCTTAGAAAAAAAATATCCTTTTTTGCATAAGTTTAATGGGTGAGTTTTTTCTCATATTGCTAAAACCAGAAAACCAGATCCTGTAATTTATGAGTTAGCTCTTGCTGAAGCTATTAATTCTTCTCATGAATGTGTATATGTTGATGATAAGGAAGAGCTTCTTGAACCTGCAAAAGCATTAGGAATGTCTACCATTCATTTCAAACATCCTGAGCAACTTGAAAAAGAATTAAAAAAATTATGACTTACGTTTTAATTATTCGTTACGTATGGTTGATATTATACAGGTTCAAATCGATCAGACACGAAAAAATGTGCTTAATGATGAGTTTTTTAAGCCTTATTTTGCTCAAATTAAAAATTTTCTTCTTCATGAAAAACAACTTGGACATATAGTTTATCCTAAATGATCTAATATTTTTAATGCTTTTAATCTGACCCCTTTTGATAAGGTAAGGGTCGTTATTCTTTGACAAGATCCTTATCATTGAGAGTGAGAAGCTCATGGACTATGTTTTTCTGTTCAAGATGGAATCAAATTACCTCCGTCATTAAAAAATATTTTCAAAGAATTGCATACAGATATAGGTATGTCGATACCAACAACATGAAATCTTACCCATCGAGCAGAGCAGTGAATATTTTTATTGAATGCTAGTTTAACTGTTATGAAAGATAGTCCCAACTCACATAAAGATATATGATGGCATATCTTTACTGATGCTGTGATCAAAACTATTTCTGATAAAAAAGATGGAGTAGTTTTTTTATTACGATGAGCTTTTGCACAAAAAAAGAAAGAACTTATAGACATCACTAGACATTTTATTTTAGAGTGTCCACATCCATCACCATTTAGCGTACATAAATGATTTTTTGGCTGTAAACACTTTTCTAAAGTAAATGATATTTTGAAAAATAGAGGAGAGCAGGAGATAGATTGGACTGTTAGTTAATTTATTTTATTGTGTATTTCATGAAATTTCCTAATAAGATTTATATTATTGGTGGAGCTGGAACTGGTAAGTCTACGCTTGCCAAAAAAATTAGTAAAATAAAAAATATTCCACATTTTTGTTTGGATGATATCACGCGATTCAAAAAATACACTGAAAAACTTCCTTTGGACCAAAGAGCGTATACATTGCATCATGATATATTGTTGCCATACAAAAAATGGATTATCGAATGATTCGCTGTGGATCGAGTGGATGAATGTTATCAAAAAGCAGATCTTGTTATTGTTTTGGATGTTCCTGGAATTGTTACATCACGAAGGATGATCAAAAGATATTTTCATAGAACTTCTACGAGAAATTTTTTGTGAATAATTAAATTGATTAAACGAGCTTTGAAATATCATAATCATAGTAATCCATATTCTGTCCATAGACTTATTGGTGACTGTAAAAGATACAAATGTAAGTATATAATTATTCACGATGCTAAAGAAATATTAGGTTAATTTATTTTTTATAAAAATATATGAAACTTCCTGATAAGATTTATATTGTTGGCGGAGCTGGAAGTGGTAAGTCTACACTTGCCAAAAAAATTAGTAAAATAAAACATATTCCTAATTTTGACTTGGATGATATTATGCGGTTCAAAAAATATACAGAAAAGTTACCTATGGAACAAAGAGATTATAAACTTAATGCATTATTACAAGAACATATTAAGCGAGTGATTGAATGATGTGCTGTTGATCGATCTGATATCTGTTATCAAGAAGCTGATCTTGTAATTGTATTGGATGTTTCTAAATATATTGTTGCTTGGAGAATTTTTAAAAGATATCTATATCTTATCTTTCATTGAAATTTTACTGGAACCTTTGTGTGAATGATAAATCTTATACAACGAGCTATGAAGTATCAAAACCCCAAAACACATCATTCTCTTTATAGACATATCAATGACTGTAAAAAATATAAGTGTGATTATATAGTTATTCATCATGATAAAGAAATATTGGGTTAATTTATATTTTTATATATGTATCCAATGCAACTTATAAAAGAAGAAATTGTCTTTCAATGAAAGATTATCGAGGTTGTTCAACAAACTGTTAAGATAGGTGATAAAGAACTTCTTCGAGAAATTGCTAAAAGATCTCCCTGAGTTCGTCTCATTATTTGTGATGGCGATAAAGTTCTTATTACCAAAGAATTTCGTAGAGAGATAAATACAGAAGATTATCGTTTGCCTGGTGGTAAGGTCTTTGATACTCTCAAAGAATATAATGAACATAGACATGATATAGAAAAATACGCTTTGCTCTGAGTTAAACGTGAATGTGAAGAAGAAACATGACTTATTCCTCAAGATATATCTCTTTATTATGTTTCTAAGGTTTGAGCTACTATAGAACGAGACTTATATTATTATGTTATTACAAAATTTACTCATCATGAGAAATGACAACAACTAGAGCTTTGAGAAAATATTACGATAGAATGGAAAACTAAAGAAGAGATATTGGCACTTGTTAAAAAATGAGCCATGCATGAAGATAGATCGGTATGAGTTTTGATGAAATATTTGAATTAATATTTATTTTCATATATAATTTGCTAACTTCCCTTCTTCGTTGAATGTGAATGTCATATCGAAAGGTACTTGTTTGTTGATTAATTTTGGTAACCATATACGATCATCTTCTCGCATATTATCATATGGAATACTTTTGGTATCTCGTCGTTGAGGCTTCATTTCTTCTGTTTCCCTATGTGCGCCATCATATGTTCAACTGAAAACGTGTACGTCTTGGTCTCGTTCTGGTTTCCCTTTATTGAAAAAATGGAGTATACCAACTTTTTCTATATCATTTTCCTTAAGAAAAATTCCCGCTTCTTCAGAAAGCTCTCTAAGTGCTGTTTGTATGATTGTTTCTCCTGTATGATTTTTCCCACCAAATCAGTTCCATTTCCCCACACCAAATCATCTCTTCTTCATTCCAAGAAGAAGTTGTCATATATTATTAAAAAGGAAGATGTGAGTTGTCTGTAACATTCTTTATACGTTATAAACTAAAATTATGCCAATACGTCACCCATTTTTTCTTCAAGATATTTTTTGAGACCAGGGAGTCCTTCTAGGTTGGGATATTTTTCCAGTAACCATTTGGCTCCTTCTTGGATTTTTTCCAAAAATTTCAAATCTGACAATATTTCTAGTGGGATATCTGATTCTCATGATTGCATGGTTCAGAGTATTTCTCCTGCACCACGATTCTGAAGATCTAGTTCAGCGAGTTTAAATCCATCATTGGTTTCTTCCATTGCTTTCAATCTTTTTCCAATATCTCCTGCTTTATTTTTTGTTTCCAAGAAACAATAGGACTGGATATCAGCCCTTCAAATCCTTCCTCTTAACTGATGAAGTTGTGATAGTCCAAATCTTTCAGCATTTTTGATAACCATAATAGTTGCTTCAGGAATATCTACTCCTACCTCAATGACAGTGGTAGACACAAGTAGACAAATCTTTCCAGTCTTAAAATCTTGCATGATATCATCCTTATCTTTTGGTCTCATTTTGCCATGGAGAACTCATATTTTTCCTTTGATTTCTGGATAAAGTTCTTTGATGTTTTCAAATTCTGTCATTGCTGATTTTACTTCTTCCAGCTTTTCTGATTCTTCAATAAGTGGTGTTACGACAAATACCTTTTGTCCTTTATTTATATGATCAAGAACTCGTGGTTTCAGTTGTATATATTCTTTTTCTGAAATAACTCTGGTGATAATTGGCTTTCTTCCTATCGGTAATTCATCAATTATGCTTACGTCGAATTCTCCAAAGAATGCTAATGCCATCGATCTTGGAATTGGTGTTGCACTCATCTGTAAGATATGTGGAGCTCAGAATCTTTTGAAAAATGCTCTTTGCTTGACTCAGAATTTATGCTGTTCATCGATGACTACGAATTGCAGTTGTTTAAACTTGATGTCTTCTTGAATTACAGCATGGGTTCAAATGATTGTATGTATTCTACCTTCAGCTAAGTCCAATTTTATTTTGTCTTTTTCTCATTTGCTCATAGATCAGGTGAGTAGTCCAACTCTGAGTCCCAATGGTAAAAGTAATTTAGCTAAGGTTTTATAATGTTGGTTTGCGAGTACCTCCAATGGTGCAAGAAATACTGATTGTCCTTGATATTTTTTAAAGGTGTAATATGCGGCAATTGCCGCTACAACGGTTTTACCACTTCCCACATCTCATTGCAGTAATCTCAACATTGGTTTGGGCTCATGAATGTTTTCTGTGATATGTTTAATGACTTTTTTTTGTGCGTTGGTTAATTCAAAGGGGAGTGTGGCCATGATTTCTTTTATAATATTCCGATCAATGATTTCGTGTTCCATATTCGTTTTATTTAGCTGGTAGGTATTCCTGTTTATTAATGCATATAATTGAATTCTAAGCAATCTGTCAAAAAATATTCTGAGATTCGCTTCTTTTTGCTTTTCGAAACTGGTCGGATAATGCATTTCTTTGATCGTTTCTTGTACGCCTATGAGTCAGAATTTATCTATGAATTC
>CAZTFP010000038.1:0-3948 GCA_964613015.1 uncultured Candidatus Peribacteria bacterium
GCGTTGACATTGTCGATAGCAAGCTTTTTTTGGAGGTTCTTAACAATATTGGTTCTGAACGCTTCTAATGTATTCATGAATTGAAAAATAAAAACAATAAAAGTAAATTATTTGAGAGTAAGCTTGATTTTGGTAGCTTCTCTTGTCTTTTTTCATTTTTTATCAGTGACGATTTTGATCTTAGTCGCTTTTTTTTGATCTTCTATATAATACATAACGTTAGATATATGCACAGGTAGTGTTTTCTTGATAAATCACTTTCCTTTTACTGCTTTTTTTACTTCATTAATTCCTTTTACAAGTATACGATCATCATCTACAAATTTTTGGATTGTAGATATTTTTCATTTATATTTCCCAGTTATCATAACCACAGGATCTCATGCTCTTAACTTTTTCATGATAATAACGAATAAGAATAAATATTTTTTAATTAATTATTAGTTTATGAATTTTATGAATTTTGCATGCTAAATTAAATTATACTACTTCTTCTGCCATATTAGTAATAGCTTTATGTCAAAGTTGTCTAAGCTCTCTTGCTACAGGACCAAAAATTCTTTTTCCTATAGGTTTGATTTCTCATTTTGCATCTTTAGTCATTAGGATAACAGCATTATCACCAAATCTTACATATGTTCAGTCTTTTCTAGCTATTTCTTTTTTGATTCTTACAATCAACGCTTGAGAAATGGTTCATTTTTTTATAGCACTGGTAGGCAGAGATTCCTTGATAGCTATCATAACTCTATCACCAACAGTCGCTGTTTTTGCGTTAGATCATTTCAATATTCTGAATATCTGTCACTTTTTTGCTCAAGTGTTGTCTGCTATAACGACGTTTGATTCATTTTTTAACATGAGAGAATACGTTAATATAAATAAAATTATGCCTTCTTAACTACTTCTATAAGTTTCCATTTTTTGAGCTTACTGACAGGCTTACATTCCCTAATTTTTACAGTTTCTCATAATTTAGAAGTATTATCTTCGTCGTGAGCATAATATTTTTTTCTTACGATAAATCTTTTTTTGTACAATGGATGCATCTTTACAGACTTTACCAAAACAGTACGAGTTTTATCTGTTTTATCACTGATGACTTCTCAGATAAATTCTTTGATACTCTTATTTCATATTACGACCATTTTGTTCTTTGATTTTATGAGTTAAAACGGTATTTATTCTAGCTATTTTAATTTTAGCTTCACCTATTTTGTGAGTTTCTTTGAGCCCTTTGATAGCATTTTTCATTTTGTAAGAATAATGTTCCTGTTTGAACGTTCTTCTCATTTGGACAAGTTCTTTGATGGTCTTATCCTGCAATTCTGCTATAAAACTAATCTTTTTTGCCATTGATAATATATTTAAATAATAAATTTTGAATTTTCAACCTTAGGCATTAAGTTTACTTGCCGAAGGCATGGCTTCAAGCTAAGTTTATTTTATTTCTCATCTTTCTACAAATTTTGCTTTGACTGATAATTTTTTGGATGCTTTGATCAATGCTTCTTTTGCCGCTTCTCTAGGAATTCACATAAGTTCAAACATTACTCTTCCTTTTCTTACAGCTGCAGTATAAATATCGACATCTCCCTTTCCAGTACCCATCGGCATTTCAAGACCTTTTTTGGTAAATGGCACATCAGGGAATATTCTAATCCACATTTTACCTGTTTTCTTGATAGATCTTACAATAACTTTTCTGGCAGCTTCTATTTCTCTATTAGAGATATAAGAGCTTGTAAGAGCCTTAAGCCCATATTGTCAGAAAGCAACAGTAGACCCTCTATAACTTTTCCCTTTGAGCTGTCTTATGATAGGTTTCCTAAATTTCCATCTTTTTGGCGTCAATAACATGATGTAGTGATCAAAACAAATAAAATAGTAGCAGTGGAACAATAATTATAAGCTTATTTTTTTAGTAGTATTAGCTTGCGTTTTATTATAGAGAATTCATTTTTCTATCCAAACTTTTACCCCAAGCATTCAATATTTTGTTCTCGCTTGAAGATAATAAAAATCTATATCTGATCTAAATGTTTGAAGTGATACTCTTCCTTCGATAAATTTTTCTGTTCTCGCAATATCTGTTCCTCCAAGTCTTCAACCAACTTGAATCTTGATACCAGCTGCTCATTTTTCCATAACTTTTTGCAAAACATTTTTTGCTACTTTTCTAAATGGCATTCTCGCTTCAAGTTGTGAAGCAATAAATTCAGCCATAATTTTTGCAGACAATTCAGGAACTTTGACTTCTTTGATGATAACTTTCATATCTTTACCAAATTTCTTTTTTAATTCTTCTTCAAACTGTTTAATTTTTTCTCAATTTTTACCCATCAAAACACCAACTTTCGAAGAAAAAATAATGATTTCTCATTCTTTAGCTGTTTTTCTAATCACAACTTTTGAAATACCTGATCTACCAAACGTATCATCTACAAATTTTCTCATTTTGATATCTTCAACGAAAAAATCTGCACCTGTTCTTTTATATTTAGCGAACCATTCTGCAGGTCGTGATTTCATTATTCATACTCTCATTCCAATTGGATGGGCTTTTGATCACATAATTTTCTTTACTTAACATGTAAAAAGACTTTTACAAACGCTCTATATTTTACATAATGACTTATCCTTGATCTAGAGACGAATCTAACTCTCTGGATTTTTGGACCTCTACCAACTTCTATTTTTTCAACATATAATTTTTTAGCATCATAAGTAGCATTTGTTGTAGCATTTGCATATGCAGATTTGATGACTTTGTACAAAAATTTTGCTGCTTTTTTGGGCAATACTTGCAAAAGCGTCAAAGCATCTTCTACTTTTTTTCCTTTTACCATCTGAGCTATCAACGCCATCTTTTTATCAGACACCAAAGCATATTTTAGTGTAGCTGTCAGATTATTGTCTACTGGTTTTTTTGTAGTCACCATAATATAAAGTTTTTAAATTATAAATTTTGGATTATGAATTTAGAATTATAAATTTAGAAAGGATGTCCTCTAAACGTTCTTGTGGGCACGAATTCTCCTAATCTATGACCAATCATATCTTCAGTAACATATACACTGACAAATTGTTTGCCATTATGGACAGCAAAGGTAAGCCCTATCATATCAGGAACTATGTGACATGCTCTATCTCGTACTTTTATAACTTTCTTGTCTCCAGCTTCGTTCATCTTTTTGACCTTGATAAGTATTTTCTCGTTCACATAGAATCATTTTTTTAGTGATCTTGCCATAATAACATTAATGAATAGTTAAAAGTTAATAATGAATAATGTTGGTATCTTTTTATTAATAAATAAATTCCATCATTTTTCACTTTTCATTATTAATTATTAATTAGTTTTTAGTTCTTTTTGAGATAATAAATTTTGTAGATGTTTTTCTATTTTTTCTCGTTTTAATTCCTGGAGTAACTCTTTTTCATGCAAATGATTTTTGTCATTTTTTAAGACCAATAGAAGAGTGTCATTCTCATCATCCGTGTGGATGATCAACAGGATTCATATTTTTTCCAAGAACATGTGGTTTCTTTCCAAGTCGTCTTTGTCTTCAAGCTTTTCCAATCACAACATGTTGATGTTGATCATTTCAAATCTCTCAGATAGTAGCAAAACAATTTTCATTAAATTTTCTTACTTCTCAAGAAGGTAATTTGATAAATACTATCTTAAGTATATTATCTTTACCAACTATACTTGCATATGTTCATGCTGTTTTGATAAGTTTTCCAGAAGAAAGCGGAGTAACTTCAAGATTAAATACATTTACTCATTCTGGGATATCTTTAAGTTGTTTTCTATTTCCATGAGCTATAGGAGCCTGATCTCCACAGAGAACAGTTTCACCTACTTTAATGGTTTTCCAAGCAAGTACGTATCTTTTTTCTCCATCAGCAAAGTGGAGTAATGCAATTCTAGATGTTCTATAT
>CAZTFP010000039.1:0-3622 GCA_964613015.1 uncultured Candidatus Peribacteria bacterium
TTGTATTTTATCCAAGGTTCGGCGGTAGTTATGTATTCATTGGCTCTTTGAACGAGTTGATACCAGTCATCAAGATATCATTTGATATCAGCTTTTTTCAAATATGCTTCTTCTATCTTTGATCAATCCCATCCATCTTCAAAATATTGAGTAAGTTTACTATTGTTATTTTCTTTAAATATTTCTCGTTGTTTTTTGTTGAATTTTCCAGCAGTGATACCATATTTTTTACATAAGCTGGTTACTCTATTGACCAAATTTCATCGTCATCAAATCAGCATGCTGTCATAGAGATGTCATAATCTCTCTACAGAGAAATCACCATCAGCACCAATAGGCACATCATACAATAAATTAAATATCACTGCATCTCTATCATAATCATCAACTACTTGTACAGGGTCGATAACATTACCTAATGACTTACTCATTTTCTGTCCATCTACGGTAAAGAATCCAGTGACAAATTCTGTATTTGGTAATCTATAGTCTACACTCATCAACATTGCAGGCCAAAAAATTGCATGGAATCTCACAATATCTTTTCCGAGGATATGAACGATTTGCATATCATCTGATCGGAATCATGTATCTCTAGAAACAGTAACATAATTAAAAAGTGCATCATATCGGACATAACTCACTTGTTTATTGTCGAAGGGGAGTGGTATTCCAAATTTATTGGTTTCTCTGGAGACAGAAAAATCTTCTAGACCACCACCAACAAAAGATTTCATTTCATTGAATCTATATTCAGGAATAACAAAATCAGGATGTTTTTGATAAAGGTCTTCTATTTTTTTTTGATAGTTTTTGAGTTTGAAGAACCGGTTCTTTTCAATGATAAGATCAGGTTTTTTGAGATGATCGGGACAGACAAGTTCTCCGTTTTTTTCAATCAGATCTTTTTCTGTTTTGAATCATTCACACCCTACACAATAATATCCCTTATATTCACCCTCATAGATATCTCATTTATCATAAGATTTTTGAAGCATTTCTTGAACAAGTATTTTATGATTGTCTTGTGTCGTTCTGATAAAATTGGTATAAGAAATCTGTAAATGTTGCCATACTTCTTCTCGTTTCTTCCCCATCGCATCAAGATATACTATAACATCTTTCCCTTCAGCTTGAGCTTGTTGAACAATCTTTTGGCTGTTTTCATCATTGCCGGTAGAAAACTTCACCTCATATCAGAGTAATCTTTTATATCTGGCATAAAAATCTGCAATAAACGAACTATATGCGTGTCAGATATGTGGATATCCATTAGGATAATAAATCGGCGTAGTAATGAGAAACTTTTTCATAAATTTTTTATAGAAAAGTAAAACAGCATTGATTACTCAATACTGTATACAAAGCGATTATATTTTCAAGAAGTGTTATGATTTATTACAAACAATGATATGTCCTATAGTATTTCATTCCTCACGAATAGGCACCACATGAAGATCAAAAAAATTCTTTTTCAGAAGTTTTTCCAGGTCTTGTATTCTATGATTAAAGAATTTGATTCTAAACTGATCTTTATCTTTTTTCCAGATGAATTCACGTCTTTGGATAAAATGCCCGATAATCAATATTCATCACGATTTTAATATTCTATAGACTTCTCCAAACAAACTATCTACGTCTTCTATATGTTCTAGTACAAAAAAACTTGTCGCTACATCAAACGATTCATCATTGAAGGGGAGTGTATCTTCCAAATCACAAACCACTTTCTCTATATTTGCGCCCGGATGTCTTTTTAAGAGTTTGTCAGCTATATCACAAGCGACATATTGTGTTGGTTTTAAAGGTGCAAGAAATTTATACAATCTTCCATCACCAGCACCGAGATCAATAATATGTAAATCTTGCTTCCCCTTAGGCAAAAATTTAACAAAAACACCTTTTTCAAAACTATCAAGGTGTTTGTGGTAGGCGCCATATTGTTCAGCTATAGTGTTGTATCCTGTCTCTGGATCATGGATAAGGATATGTTTTTGATTATAGGACATTTGAAATACTAGTGAATAGTGAAAAGTGAATAGTGAATGATTTGTATGATTATAGACTATTGCATATTACGATAGTTAATATTTAGCAATTCTTACATTTTTAGTTTTTCATTATTAGTTATTCGTTATTTTAAAAGAATGTTTTATTAGATTCCTCTTTAACTTTATCTAAGAATGGTTTCATTTTTTCTTCTATATTTGGATTTGGTGTATGGAGATATTTACTGAGTTCGGTGGTTTTTTCTGCAGCTTTTTTTAAGTGTACATAATATTTACTCAGTTCAGAAACCACATCAGAGAGATCATCGTTTTTTTCTAATAACTCTGTTGTTTTCTGTTTCAAGAGAGCATTTTGTTGTACGTATTCATCAAGCTCATTACTAAGATATTCAACTTCTTTTGCGGCTTCCTTGAGATTAGATCTTAGTTGATTTACCGTGTCCTTATGCTGATATCTCAGGTAAAAAGTAAAATATCCTATCATACCTCCAGCGAGTGCAGATAAAATGATATATCAGGTCATGATGTAAAATTTAGAAATTAAAATTGAGAATTAGTTAATGATAATATAGTATTTACCAGTAGAAAATCAATAAAAAAACGAATCCTGATAATTCGCTTTTCTTAATGCTTTTATTATTTGTTATATTTCTTGAATATTTACTCAAGAGAGTCATTCAATTTTGATATTCTTAGTTTTATTAGCCCATAAGGTAAATAATAACTCTGTCAGTTTCTCAGCATTATATGTTTTTCAAACCCAACCAACACTTATAGTGATATTTCATGGATCTTTTATATCTACACTTTTTACCGAACCAAGCTTCGTCGATATTACTTTAAAGTTTCTATTGTCCAGGGTTATCATTAAAGGATGTAATTCATCTGGTTTGGCTGGTCATATATTAATACTACCAGGAAATTTATCTGGATTTTTGATAGTTTCTGGATAATTAATATTGATGGGTTTCTCGGGGATCTTATTGATTTTGGCAATTGTGCTTTGAATGGTGTTTTTTGCAATTATAGTTTCTTGGTATGTAGTTAATTCTTTGTTTGTTAGTGTTATAAATTCTTGTGCTAAATCTCTATTATTTTCGAATTTTTCCATAATCATATTAGATAATGTAAAAATTATTTTAATAATGATATTATAGTAGTTTATAAAAAAAAATCAAATAGAATTAAGTCATAGTCGTAGTAAGCTTAGCTGATAGCATAGTTTCGTTGAGTAAATAGGATTCAATGATCATTGTATGTATTAGCGATCGTATACCCAAAGTCATTTTTGATAACCACTCTAACGGTAACAGTTAGTTTAATCGATGGAGTTTTTTTATGTTCAAAAAATATGTAAAAGAATAATAAAACACAATTCTTATCAAATAAAAAAGACGAATCAAAAAAATCCGCCGAAGCGGATTTTTCTATGATAGTGAATGGGGATCAATTAAGATTTTTTAACTGCTCCTTTGAATTCAGAACCAGCTTTGAAAGTAACAACTTTCATTGCAGGAATTTTGATTTTTTGACTTGGGTTTTGTGGATTAACACCTTCTCTAGCTTTTCTTTTTGAAGCTTTGAAAGTTCCGAATCCTTGAATTCTAACTTCA
>CAZTFP010000040.1:0-3164 GCA_964613015.1 uncultured Candidatus Peribacteria bacterium
GTAGGTGCTTTTTCTACTAAATCTTTAGCTTCTTTAAGCTAAAGATTTAGTAGAAAAAGCACCTACCTTAATCAAAGAAAAGGTTAAGTATGAAGATGCTGAAGGTATCAAAGCTAAATTGGAAGCTGAAGGAGCTACTATCTCTTTCAAGTAGACACTTAGGTGCTTAGATGTTCAAGAACTTAGATTTTTCTGAGATCTATATATCTATTCTTCTAAAAGTCTTTTATTTATCAAACGCTAAAAATTATGAGTATATCGGTAAACGATGTAATCGAGGCACAAGCTCATATTGGTACGCTCAAAAGCGAAGCTCACCCAAAGACAAATAAATATCGAGCTGGAGTAGTAAACAATATAGCAGTGATTAATCCTGAATCTATTATAGAGCAGATCGAAAACGCACAAAAGAAAATTCAGACAGCCAAAGCTGAAGGAAAAGAGATTTTGGTAGTTTCTGAAAAGAAAATGTATGCGGACGAACTCGAAAAATTAGGTGAAAAATATGGATTTAATTACCTCAATTACAAACTTCCTTCTTGATTTTTGACAAATTTTGAAACACTCAAAAAAAGGATAGAATCTATGAATACTATGGCTCGTTTTATGGATACAGAAAATTATCTTTCTCTCACAAAAAAAGAGCAGTTAGTATACAAGAGAAAACTTGCAAGAGTATTAAAAATCTATAAAGGAGTAAAAGGTCTCACCAAAAAACCAGAATTGGTAATCGTGCTTGACGGTCAAATGATGGATAATTTCATCAATGAAATAACAAAGACTCCTGATATTCAAAATATTATCATCGCGGGAACAAATTTCTCTAGACGATGGGCAGAAGATAGTATCATTCTTGCTAATATGTGAAGTCATAAGAGCGTAGATTTTATTCTAAACAGCATGTTTAATTAATTTTTTACGCGTATAGAATTGCTTACCGCAATTTATCTTCTCTTGGATTTATATGGAAGAAATACAGCAGTCCAATATAGTTGGGCAACAGTCCAGCACAACCGGGGAAACGCCAGAAATAATGATACCAATGGCAGCTGAACCTTCAAAAGAGGTCTATATACCTAGTAGTACAGAAAAAAAGAGAGCAGTGATGATGTATCTTCTTATAGGGATTATCGTTGTGGCCCTAAATAATCAGAAGAAAAGTGATTTTGAACAATTTCATCTCAAACAATCTTTGGGATGGTGGTCAGTGTTTCTTCTTCTTGTTGTAGTAACGTCTCTCTTCATGTTTATTCCTCTGATAAAATATATTCCTATACTTATAGTATTGATCATGGTTGTTTTCTTAGCTATATTCGTTAAACGTGCTTGGGATGGGAAATATACCATAACTCAAGAAAATAAATTAGCAATATTTGTTGGCTTAGGCGAATGGATTATGACATTATTTGAAGTAGATAAAGAAGAAATATCTTGAGATACCAAGGGAAAAGATGTAGAAACCAAAATATAAAAGATTCAGAATTTTATTCACGACATTTACTTTATCATCATATACCATGTGAAATATAGAATTATTAAAACAACTCAGAGATATGACTTTTGCTCCTCTCAAGGATTGTAAAGAAGCTTTGGTTGAAGCGGGTGATGATCTAGAAAAAGCACAAGAGATACTCAAGAAAAAAGGAATAGCAAAGGCAGGAAGTAGAGGAGAAAGAGAGACAAAAGAGGGAATCGTTAAAATTGTAGAGATAAATGAAAAGACAGTTGGACTTAAGCTTTTGTGTGAAACTGATTTCGTAGCAAAAAACGAAAATTTTCAAGCGTTGTTTGAATCTGTTCTCAATAAAATAGCTCAAGGTTCCAAAGAAATTACCGCCTTAGCTGATCTTGATCCTGCAGTAGCAGAAACAGTCGAAAATGAAGTGAAAGAGTTTATGGGAAAAACAGGTGAAAATATGAAAATAGGTGGAGTGTTACTTACTCACAAAAAAGCATTTATATATAATCATCCAGGAAACAAAGTAGCTACGCTTATTTATTTCGAAGGAGGAAATGATGAAGCAGCAAAAGAACTTGCATTACAAGTAACTGCAATGAATCCTACATATGTTTCATTCGATCAAGTAGATGCTAATGAAATAGCAAAGATGAAAGAAGAATTTGGTGCAGAACTTAGAGCTGCTGGTAAGCCAGAAGCTATGATTACACAGATAGTTGATGGAAAAATCAATAAAGCATTGGCTGATTATGTTCTTCTAGAACAAGAATATATTAGAGATTGATCAAAAAAGGTAAAAGAAATTTTGCCAGCTGATATGAAAGTTATTGCATTCGTAAGGATGGCAATCTGAAGTTAATCACGTATATCGTGCATTGTGCGTCATGCATCATGCATTAAATAATCGGTTTTAAAATTTAAAAAAAGTAATATGCAAAAGTATGATGTAGTGTTGTTGCTTGATGCATCTTTATCAGAAACCAATCGTAAGGAAGTGATTTCTGAATTTGAAAAGATAATCAAAAAAAGTATTGTTCAACAAGATGATATGGGACTCCAACAATTAGCCTACAATTTGGGGAATAAAGCTTGAAATGACAAAGCATATGTGTATTCATATTGTATCCAGGCGGAAGCTGAAGATTTGGATATGATCAAAAAAAATGTCTTGTATAATAAAGCAATCAAGAGGTACTTTATCTTCAAGATGGATAAAACTGAAGAATTTCTTACGTTTAGTAAAGTAAATGATGAACTTAAAGCAATTATAGAAACATGGGACGCTAAGAAACTTTGACAAAAAGTGAGTTTTTTCTCTGACAAAAAAAATGCAAGATATCTTAATCGAAAATCAATAATGATGTTGAAAAAATATATTACCAGATTTGGTGACATTAAGCCAAGAGAATATACCAAAAATCCTGTAGGGACACAAAAAAAGCTCAAAACAATAATCCTCAGAGCTAGGGAACTTTGATTTATAGCATATAAAAAATAAGTGTATAATCTAGAATATAAAATTTAACATTTAACATTATAAAAAATGGCTAGTAAATTAAGAAGAGTGAGAAAATATTCTCGAACAAAAAGAATAGGTAAACATGGATTTAGAGAAAGAATGAGAACAGCAGGAGGAAGAGCCTTGCTGAGCAGAAGAAGAGCAAAGGGAAGAAAACAATTGACCGTTCAAAGATCGTAAAGTCGA
>CAZTFP010000041.1:0-2843 GCA_964613015.1 uncultured Candidatus Peribacteria bacterium
CGTGTTGGCTTGGAAGCAGCCATTCACCTAATGAGTGCGTAACAGCTCACTTTAGTAGGGGGATTTTTTTATTGTAAGAAAATTATCTCTGATAGATGATTTCTAGATTTCATTTTTTATTTTCTACGACTGCCGAGCATGAGGTCACTCGGTCACCAGTATTGAGATATTCTCTTCATCATTTTCTGATATGATCCGGTCTATGATAATGTCCTAGAACTGTTCCTTCACAATTCTTTTTTTTTGCCAATCTCAATGCTTTTCTATGGATTTTTTTGTCTGGGAAAAGAAATCTTTTGAAGAAAAGTTTTACCCTTTCTGCGTGTGGTACATATCATTCCTCATCGATATTTTTGTTCACCAGTTTTTCCAAGAGATATAATGTTGTGTAGAAGAGATTCAATGTCTTTCATAATCGAGGCATCCTATGATTGATAAAGTCGAATCTGTCACCGTGGCAGAGATAATATCTTTTATTATTCTTTGTTGTGATGATAAGCTCGTTTACAATACTCATATTGTTGAAATGTATGTGATGCAGTTTCCTGATGAATGCATCATGATTTCATTTTACATAGATCATCTTCATGCCATTGTTTACGCGTTCCACGAGATGATTCATAATATTTGTTTCATTATCTGTTCGTTTGCCAAGGAAGCTTAGCTGTCGAAAATCTATTAGGTCACCATTTATAATCAATGTCTTTATTTCTGTATTCTGTAAAAATTCCAATAGTTTTTTGGTCTGCGCGTTTGGCTTACCGAGATGAGTATCAGATATGATTACGGTGCTGTATCTTTTTTTCATGGCGAATTATTGAAGTAAATTTGATGGATAATTATCGTTGAGAATAACTAGTGGTGTGGTAGAAATTATTCCTCCTGTAGAACACAATGATCAATCACTACTTGTTCCATTCAAATTACAGGTTCGTACAAAAATATTTTGAAGATTGATAAAATTATCATATATTATAGATCATCAGAAGATATTTTCTATTTGAGAAATTCTTCCTGTGCTCGGTTCAAGTGGCGTATTGAGTAGGGTTATTTTTCATTGAATATGAACTTTGTGATTGAATCATGTCTCAAATCCTGGTGTTCATCCTATCATCAAACCGTTGATGATAAAGTTGCCTTTGAGATAGAGTCATGAATTTATTGGATTTGTATCACTAGGAAATCATTGATCATTGAATGCTTGTGGACTAAATGACTCGGTCAAATAAACGACTCATTTATCTACGAAAAGATCCAATGCTGGTGAATTTTCTTGCATACTATTTTTAAAAATAACGTTACCACTTTTTACTATAATAGTCTTGTTTTGGTACGTACTTGTATCACTAAGATTTATATTCACATCGTGATTTTGTACGCATATTATGTTTTCGGACGATGATGATAACGTGTGGTTTGTGTATAGTGTTTTTCCTTGGCAAAGTGTTTGTGATTTTTGTTTAGCAAAATTTATCAATGTCGATGAGTTGATGTCGCTTCCATTGTAGATTACGGTCTTGTTTTGAAAATTACCCAACAGTGAAAGTCTTTCTGCTTCATTGATTGATTTAGATAATCATACACTTCACTGAATGATTAAATTTCGCATCGTTTCCATTGCATTGCTTCAGCTTTCTATGATTATTGTCCAGCTTCCTGTATTGGAAATTATTGTGTTTCATGAGTACATAAATCAACTATTTATTGCTCATCCACTATTTAAAAAATTTATCAGAGCTTCGTCTCCGCTTAGATTTCCTCCTACAAATCATATTCCTCCATTACTGTCATAGATATATCAGATAGGAACTTTGTTGTCGAAATATTGCAAACTTTTTGCAAATAGTGCAATAATTTTATTTTCCTGATAATTCAACTTGGTCCCTGCTACTATATAAGAATCTTTTCCTCATCGAGTATATTTTATGGATCAAAAAATACTATAAGGACTTGTTTGTTCACAACTTGTGTAGAGTCATCAAGTAATAGCTAAAAGTTTATAGGTATCATTTTGTTGTATGAGTAGTTGACGTGTATCTTCATCCAATGGTCGAATTCTTTTTCCTCTTTGTGAATTAAAATATAATCCTCTAACTTGTTTGGTACATATTTTTCTATCACTAGACAATGTAATCGTAGTCCCCGTCATTGATTTTGATGGCAATCGAAAAAAACTTCCTACAAAATCATTTCCTGGGGCTGTAAAATGTACAAGAGAAAATTTATTTCCAAATGATTGGATATTTATATTAGGAAAATTGAGTACAATAGAAGCATTTCCTATCGCATATAGTGCTCATACTATAATAGTAAGGGTAATGACGATTTTTTTGTTCATATTGTGTGTAAAGCATAAAGTGTAAATCTGTTTTTTTGTTTTGTTTTTTGATGTTTTAGCCTATGGTTAATTATACTCATAAAGTTTTTTTTGTCAAAAAATTGACATTTCAAAAATACGTTTTATACATTTGTCTTATAGTTGGACATATCTAGACAATAAATATCAATCATATTTTGTTGTTTTTCTTGCACGTGATATGAAAAACAAATTTTCTATTTCTGGCCATAATCTTCTTTTTTATCCTCATTTCTTTGTAGTATTCCACTAATCTGAATTGACTTTTTTTTAAAAATCTTTTTGTAAATGGTATGTTTTCGTGAGTTTAGACACTTAGTACCTAGACTAAAAATATAGTAAAAAAGAGACAAAAAAGACTTGCAATGTGTACATAAATTACTATAAGTTTCTTCGCACAAATTTTTTCTACACGAGAAAAAAGGTGTGTTACATGATGTGGATATTTAACAATAGTATAATATATTACGTTTATTATAAAAACAAT
>CAZTFP010000042.1:0-2795 GCA_964613015.1 uncultured Candidatus Peribacteria bacterium
ATTCTAAGAGATTTTTAATCGATCATCGGTTTGTAGCTATAGTTGTTGCAATTGTTTTTCGTGTTTTGATATGCTTATTTGGTTGTAAAGCGAGTTTATATTTTAATAATTTTTTTCTCAACTGTTCTTCTGACATGTTGCTCGATGCTTGTATCTCAAATACATTTTTTGTTTCCGGATCTTGATATGTTTGTAGTGCATTTTCTCGTAGTGTATAGCTATTTCTTTGATAATTTAATGCCATGGGTAATGTAAAATACGAAAGACGTAGTTCCTGTTGTGTTTTAGTAAATCATGGGTTTGTATCTTCTGGCATTTTCATATATCAGAGTTTTCACTCTTTATAAGCTTTTAAAAGTTTCTTGCAGTTTTTTATAATTTCTTTTTGATCCATATATATGATTAAGTGTACAAAAGGTTTGTTTTATATTTCTATTCAATAATTTTCTAGATCTTGTATAAATTCATCGACATTATGGAAAACGAAAGTTTGTATTCATAATTTTTTCGCTCATTCAAGTTTCTCTTCCTTGTCATCAGAATATATTATCTTAATTGCTTCTACACCTGATTTATCTATGAGCATTTGAAATATTTTTTGATCTGGTTTCATTACTCCTACCTGATAAGAAAAAATATGAACATCAAAATTATCAAGAAAGTGAAATTTTTTATCTAGTTCACGAACTCTTGTTGGAAAATTATTTGAACAAATTCAAATCTTGTATCATTTTCCTCTTAGTGTTTTTGCTAATTGCTCAACTTTTTTATTTACTTCATAGCTCTCACGAAGTATTGTATATATTTCTTCATTTGAATAAGATAGTCCCAACCTATCTTTTACTCGTTCTCGATATGACTCTTCAGATAGAGTCCCATTCTTAAACGCTTTCATTTCATCAGAGAGAGCAAGAACAAAATCTCTTTTTGATTTTTCACTATTTGGTGCAAGTTTTTCTTTGAATTTTTGAAAACTTTCATCTGTAAAATACAGTCCATCTAAGTCAAAACAAATTAATCATTTATCCATTTTTAAAAATTGTGAGTTATAATATAAATTATTTATATTTTAGTTGTCTCGTTCAAGATGGATTGTGAATGTAAATTTATTCATTTGTTATGTCATGTATTTTGATTGCCTTGAGATTATATTTATCAAATAGAATTTTTGTCTGTTTATTTTTGTCTGCACAAATAGTTGTTATCCCTATTATTTTACCACCTAATTTTTCGACTAGAATAATTGCTGATTTTATTTGAGAACCTGTTTCTATCCGTTCATCTACAAGTAATACTTTGTCTCCTTTTTTGATTGCAGACTTATTGATTTCAAATGATTTTACTGTTTTAGTATAATCTGTAAAAGAATTTTTAAGTAAAGTACTAGGTACTCCAGGAAGTTTCCCTCATTTTCTAATGGGTACAAATCCTACTTTTTCTTTTTGCGCTAATGCTCCTCAAATAATAAATCCTAAGGCATCAAGCCCCACAATCTTCTGTATTTTATTTTTTTTAAATGGCTTAATTAGATCTTTTAATAGATTTCAGAATACTATAGGATCTCCAAACAGAGGCGTTGCGTCCATTCTTCCTGTTGTTTTTTTATTGATATATTTATCGTAATATTCGTATTTCATTAGTCAGATAAACAAAATAAAATTCTAATTGTCTCGTTCGAGACAGTTCGTTCCAGTAAAATTTAGACACATTTGTTTTCTTATACTGATAGTTCTTGTGTCACTTTCAAAACGAGCCATAATTTTACATCAGGTTCATTGGTTATCACATTGTAAGAAAGTACTTCATCAGGTGCTTATCGAATGTGTTCCACTGAGATAGAAAAATTGTAGTGCAGCATTTTCTTGGAGTCCTTTATTGATATGGAGTTCATAAGCTTCTCATGTAAATTGTATCGTGTATGCATTACTACTACAATACATGGTACTAATATTTCCTGTAAATGTTATATTGTTGTATACATACGTATTGCCGTGTGTTTCGTATTTTAAAACTATAAGTTGCTGATTAGGGTTGAAACTAATAATATATTGATCAGGAAAAATAGTAGTCCCTGTAAACAGTGATTTACTACTCAATCCGGCGTGTAAAAAATTATTTATTTGTCCATAGACTGTTTCTATGCATGCCTGACCGTACATTATATCTTTGTTTTTTATTTGAAATGATGATCTGAATGCTACAAATAGAATACTAACGATCATTATTACAATCAGCATTTCGAGAAAACTAAATCATTTATAATAAGAAAATTTTGATATATGGAAAAATGGAAACATTGATTTTCTCGCTTTTCAATCTTTCAATCTTTCCATTTTTTAATTTTTTTTATGAGTTAATAAGTGGTCTTACAACATATCTATATGATGTATCATCTTTATCCATAAGGATAAGTGGTTTTTGATTGTCGATGACATTGAATGTTAATTCGTCGCCTTTGATGATTTTGATAAAATCAGTTATATATTTTCCATTGATTCCGAAACTCATTGCTGGTCAATCAATGATAGCAGGAATATTTGTTGTTCATGCACCTTTATCAGTTTTTCCTGATGAGATAACAATACTATCTTTTGTTGTTTCTATTTGGATATAATTGTTGATATCTCTGGTGAGAATTCAAATTTTTCTAATAGCTTTTTCACAAAGGTTTTTATCTACCAATATTTTAGTATTGAATGATCTTGGCATAATTTCTTCTCTATCATATTCAGGAAAATTTCCTTGAATAAGGAGTGATGTAGCCAATATTTTCATATCTTTTACTTGTACTTGGA
>CAZTFP010000043.1:0-2775 GCA_964613015.1 uncultured Candidatus Peribacteria bacterium
TCACAAGTATCTTATTAGTATATGTACGAATCCGGATCATAAATACAATTTTTTCACAAAAAAAAATAAAAATTTGAATAACTCTCAAAGTATTTGGACTCGCCATCATTATCGTAGGATCGCTCTTCGCATATACCTATCTACTTTGATATATCGGACAAAAGAATTTAGCGTTAACCAATGTAATCGACAGTAAAACATTATTAATATTTGTAGGATATTGCACAATATTTGTAATTTTCGTAACAATTTTCTTTAGAAATCGATATAAAAGAATTGTTCAAATACTTTTAATCTGATCATTATTTTTTATAGCGCTCGCATACGGAGGATTCCTTGCATGAATAAACACACTAATTCTCTATTATTTAGTTTCTGCCTATGCAGAAGAATACATGAAATATTCTGCAAGCAATAATATGTTCCTCGCAGAAAAAGAAACGAACGAAAGTAATTTAATTTTTTTCTGTATCTTAGTCGGATTGTGATTTAGTGCTATAGAAAATATATTGTATATAATAAATACTATAATGAACAACCAAAATATAAATATAATGAACATGTTGATCGGTAGAGGATTAGTGAGTACATTGATTCATATCGTCTCTACGAGTTTGATTGCATTCATTATGATCAAAACAAAAAAAACAAACAGCATTATTATACCCGTAATCCTAGGTATCATTGGAGGCTTTTGACTCCACAGCGCATATAATATAAGTTTGCAGTATAATCTCAGCTACATAACCATTCCGATGGTTATTCTCGCATTTTTCTTGATGACCTATTTAACGTTTCAGTCGGATATAATATACAGTTCATCAACCAAATAAGTTCCTTATCCACAACAGTGGGGAAATATAATGAAAAATTATTGAGTTGACGACTATATATTCTTCAATCAAAATCATTCTTTCAAAAAAAGAAGAATATATAAACAACAATAAAATATAATTCACTGATTTTATTCGATGACCTATTATTATGGAACAATCTTCTATGTCCTTCAAAGAACTTGCAGAAAAATTAGATTTATTTGATCAAGAACGTAGATGGACCAATCTCAGTCCCGAAGATTTAGCAAAATCAATTATGCTTGAATGAGCAGAACTTTTAGAATATTTTCAATGGGACACCACATTGAGAAACAAATGAAGTATTCCCATGGAAAAAAATATGGAAGAGATGGGATACGAAGCAGCTGATATATTAATTTATTTAATGAAGTTTTGTCGTGAAACACAGATAGATATTATAAATATAACACTTAAAAAATTAGAAAAACTTAAAAAAAAATATCCTGTAGGATATAATACAACAAATGATGATAAGCCAAATCATGAAGCGTATATTAAAATAAAGAAAGCATATAGAGAAAACAAATAATACTCAGATAAAAAATGATATACTAAAAATATAAGTAAAAATATAACCAAATATATAGAAATAGTTATTTTCTTGCTCATCTTAACACCTGCATAAGATCTTCTTCTTTACCACCAGAACAATATACAGACTTTAATAGTGATAATAATTCTTGAACTCAAAGTTTACACTCATGTTCGATACGTTGTTTGATAAGCAAATAAGATTCAAATTCCTTAGCATTTTGATAAGCCTGAACTGCATTATAAGCAATCATATAATAATATTATAAGATAAAAACTTTTTGGCTTTAAAAAAAATCCACCCATAAATGGGGGACCTGTGTTTTTTTGGAAACCTCCACCAAGATAATTTTAATCACCAAAAAAACAAGTGAAATGACGTTTTTTTGGATGATTAAATCATACCGACGATTTTAGATACTTCAATTTTAAGTATAATAAAATTTTGGATATTTCTAAAACAGTCACGTATAAAGTTCAGGATGGTAATATTAATATATTATAAAAAGAAATAATACTTGACATATATAAGCAAATATATAATGTAGTGTTAATTTTTATTAATGTACAAAAAAAATGCAGAACATAAATACAGCAGATACAAGAACATTAGAAAGCTTAAGAATACATATGGGAAGCTATTCAAATGAGATAATCGACAATATTCTTACTCTAGAAAAAGATGTGAATCTCTGAATGACAGAAGAAATAACAGAAATAATTAAATGACATATTATCAGCTTCTTAGAACAAAAAGCAGCAATAACATACGAGTATGCTGAAGGAGATGCAAATGGTGATACATATCATTTTGAAAACAGAAAAAAATATAGAGAAAATATAGGAAAAGTTATAGAGTTGGTAATAAAAAGACAAGATATGGTAGAGAAAAAAAACAATCAAGTACAAATAATAGAAGACAATTTAACAAAAGTATTGGTAGAAAATAATAAATAGTATAGCATTTATCTTGATACAGATATCTCACATGTCATTAAAGAAACAAGAAGAGAATCCAATAGAAGCAAATATGGATGTATTTCAAAGTGAGATTAGTCAAATACAGAACCTAATTAATCTGAAAATATATACCGATCCATTGCGTATAGAAGAAAAAATAAAAGAATTGAAATTAAAGTACGAATCAGGGATATTGTGGCTATTGAGATCATGATGATTTGATGAAGATATAATGGACGAACAACAAGTAATAATAATGAGTAATTAGAATATAATTCAATAATACATAAAAGAATCTGAGATAAAATCAGGTTTTTTTTAATTTTTGGTATACAGAAAAAACTACCCGGCTAAGGTAGTTTTTAATAGTATTAAAAAGAGATAAAGACATGGTCGGGTAGTAGGTATTAAGTTCATTATAGGTTAG
>CAZTFP010000044.1:0-2324 GCA_964613015.1 uncultured Candidatus Peribacteria bacterium
TTTTCGATCAAAGGAATACCAAAAGCTGCAGTTTTTCCCGTACCGGTTGCTGCTTGTCCTATCACGTTTTTTTCTCCTTGAAGAAGAAGAGGAATAACTTTTTCTTGGATCGGAGATGGCGTAACGAATCATTTTTTCGTTAGTGCAGCTAATGTTTTTTCTCCAATTCAGAGATCTTGAAATGTTGTCATTTTTTTGTTGGAAAATTAATAAAATGGTATATGGCGTTGGGTTTTTTCTTAATAAAAAAAAGCTCTCATGATTCTTCGTACCGTGTCCCCCGCTTGAGCAGGTAAATTCGCTATTTGGCGAATGTGTTTAATCCAGGTCACTCTTGATTAGTCCGAGTACACACCTGAAGGACATATGAAGAGCGAGAACGCTTTATATAACTATTATATACTAATGATATCTTTTGAAATTGCAATGGAGACTTTAGTTTGATTGTTATTGCAAATTCGAACTGATTTGTTATTATATTTTCTGATTTACTTTGTAACGTAAAAAAACTTATGGATTTGACACCACATCGTCAACAAATGGACAAGGCTATTCAATTTTTGGTAGGAGAACTCAAAGCTTTACAAGTCGGAAGAGCTTCAGCTGGTTTAGTAGAAAATATTACGGTAGAAGCATCATATGGACCCATGAAGGTTCCTCAAATTGCTCACGTGACCATCATGGATGCACAAACTATAAAAATAGAGCCACGAGATAAAAACGAACTTAAACATGTAGAAAAAGCTATTTATGATGCTGGTGCTTGATTGACTCCACAAAACGAAGGAAGTTATATTATTGTTAGAATTCCTGCGTTGACTCAAGAGAGAAGAGCAGAAATTGCTAAACAAGTAAAGGGTATGGGTGAAGAAGTGAAATGACGTATTAGAATGGCAAGACAAGATGCTATGAAAGATAACAAAGCTATTTTTGATGCAAAGGAAATAGGTGAAGATGAAAGTAAGAGAAATGAAAAAGAAATCGATACGTTAGTAAAATCAATGAATGATAAAATCGATGAGCTTGTAAAAAATAAATCTGATGAAGTTATGATGGTATAAATTTAGTAGCGAGTATTAAGTATCAAGTATCAAAACTTTTTTTGTTTATTGTCTTGTGTCTTACTACTCATATCTTATGTCTAAAAATTTTATTATATAAAATTACATTATGTTAGGAATGTTGTTTACAGAGATTTTGTATCGTCCGATTTTCAATATCTTGGCGATATTTTTGGCTATATTTGGTGGAAACTTGGGTGTCGCTATCATATTGTTGACGATTACTATTAGATTGCTTATGATCAAACAATCACTTGCGGGTAATGATATGCAAAAAGGTATGGGAGCACTTCAACCTAAGCTCAATGAAATCCAGGAAAAATATAAAGATGATCCCAAAAAGTTGTCTGCAGAGACGATGAAGGTGTTCAAGACTGATGGTAAATGAGCATTCAAATGATGCTTGATGATGCTTATTCAAATCCCAGTTTTTATCGGATTGTATTATGTCATCAGACATATGGCTGCTGCTACGATACCACCAGAATGGTTATATAGTTTTTTCAATAGTTTCGGTGCTCGTTATATCCAATCAAACGCACTTACAAGTGGAGCTATCAATACTCATCTCTTCGGTATCAATCTTTTGTGAACCAAAAATATTGTCCTCGCTATCGTGGCTTGAATATTTACTTTTCTTCAGACAAAACTTACTACTATTGCTAAACCTGAAACGCCAAATGTTCCTGGACAGAATACTCCTGATATGGGAAAAATGATGTGATTTATGAATTACTTTTTGGTGATTATGATCGGTTCATTCGTTTACAGTATGCAGACTGGTGTAGGTCTCTATATCGTAACGACAACTATTTTCAGTGTAGCACAATATTCACGACAATATAGAGTATTACTCAAAGTAAAACGAGGAGAACGAACAAGTAGAGGAAAGGGTGTTGTTGTCCACAATCCGCATCATAAATAATTAGTGAAAAGTGAATAGTGTCGGCATTTATTATCTTATGAACTATTGTAAATAGCTATAGTTAATGGATCTACAATTCATTTGTTATTCACTATTAGTTTTTAACTAGATTATATATATGATAGGTAAACAAATCGTTCTTTCATTATTACTTGTTGCTATTGTGTTTTTTTCATGACGAGTGATCTACGGATTGCTCCTTTTTATGTTTAAAAAAGATAAGTCCGCGATGTATGTCCCCTCTTTTAATAGGCATATCCGTTTGATGAAAAATAATCTGCAGTTAGTTCGTTGAAAAAAGCTGGTGGACTTGTGATGTGGTGATGGAAAGGCGATGA
>CAZTFP010000045.1:0-2014 GCA_964613015.1 uncultured Candidatus Peribacteria bacterium
GCGAAAATTTACAATTATGCATTGAATTAACTCACCAAAACGGTACAGTCAAAAAAGACCTAATTTTACTTATATAGAGAACAATACATGAGGATTTTAACCTGACTTCAAGCAACAAGCGATCAATTACATATTGGAAATTACTTTGGTGCAATAAAACCGATGCTAGAATTAGCTGAAAAATTTAAAGATGCAGAAATTTTTTTATTTTTGGCAATCATGCATTCTTTTACTATGTTACATGATTGAGATAAACTAAGACAAAATAGTATTAATGTATTAAAACTTTATGCAGCTTGTGGTGCCGATCTCAATAGATTTATGATTTACAATCCTGCTGATATACCAGGTCACGTACAACTATGACGGGTATTGACCTGTATAACACATATGTGATTTATGGAAAGAATGCACACATACAAAGAAGCGTTGGATAAATGAATCGCAAAAGATATGTGAGTATGATCATTTTGTTATCCTATCTTGATGGCTGCAGATATATTAATCTATGACGCAGATGTAGTTCCTGTAGGAAAAGATCAAAAACAACATTTAGAGTACGCAAGAGATATTGCAGTAAAATTCAATGCTATGTTCGGTGAAACATTTAAAATTCCTGAAGTATATATTAAACCAGAGGTCGGAACAATTCTTGGTATTGATGGACGTAAAATGAGTAAATCATACAATAATTATATCTGACTCCTCGATGACGAAAAAACTATTCTCAAAAGGGTAAAACAGATCCCGACGAGCACCCAGACTGTCGAGGAACCCAAAAATCCTGATGAATGCAATGTCTACAATATCTGTAAATTGTTTTTGACAGCAGAAGAAGATGAACTATTGAGAAAGAGATATCAGGCAGGAGGATTGAGTTATAAAGAAGCAAAAGATTATTTGTATGAAAAAATTATCAATTTTGTGAAACCTATCCAAGAAAAATATGCAAAAATATCAGACAAAGAGATAACAGATCTTTTGAAAAAAAATGCTAAAAAAGTAAACGAGTTAGCACAAAAAAAGATCGAAGAAGTATATAAGAAAGTGGGATTTGTTTTGTAATACTTTATTCTCCATCTTCTCATGGCTACACTCGTACTCTTATGAGGAAACAACATACATAATAAATTATGGATTCAAGAAGTAGAAAAAGAACTTCTTCCTTTCTATAATACAATACATATTCACAATTATCGTCATTGGGATAAATGATGAAATATGGATATAGAGTATGAATGCGAACAATTATATACTTATCTAAAAATATTAACATGAAACATTATTTTATTCTGTAAATCATTATGATGCCTGCTTGCAGTCAAAACAATGATAGAAAAAGAAATACCCATCAAACAATGTATCTTTGTATGATTTCCTCTTTGATTTACAGAACACCATTCGTTTCCCATAGAAGAATATCTTAAAAAAATTGTTTGTCCTATTTTACGAATACAACATACAAATGATCCTGCATGATGATATACTACGATAGCAGAAGGAGTATGAAGACTCTCAGCAACATTCAGCTGTAAAGAAATTCCTGGCGATACACACGATTATTCAGAAGTAAAAACACTTAAACAAATTATTTTAGATACTAATGCAAGATAAATGACCAAAGAAGAACCGATAGATTTGACTGTAATAGATGGTGAAATGATAAAAAAACTCCAAAAAAAGCAAGAAAGATTAGATCGAGTATTAGAAGAAATTCAGAAAAATGGACTCGATAAAGACAAAGAATTTATGGAAGAAATAGATAAACTCATTGAAGCACTCATAGAAGAAAAAGAGTAATTCTAGGGACAATCAAATAAATAAAAAAAAGCTGAATCATAGTGGTTCAGTTTTTTTTATAGAAAAAATAATTATTTAGTTGGTTGAATAACAGGTGGTTGAGAAACAGCAGCAGTAGGTATTGGATCAACAGTTGGAGCTGGTGAAGCAGTTTGTGGTGGAGGAATAATTTGTTGTACTTGTTGGGCAGCTTGAGTTGCTACATTAGTTGCAG
>CAZTFP010000046.1:0-1543 GCA_964613015.1 uncultured Candidatus Peribacteria bacterium
CAAATAGTGAAGGAAAAGAAGTGACGCCAGTAATGATTCATAGAGCTATCATATGATCTCCAGAAAGATTTATGGGAATATTGATTGAACATTTTGCAGGAGCATTTCCCGTATGGTTGGCACCTATACAAATACAATTAGTTCCTGTAGCAGAAAATTTTATAGCGTATGCAAATCAAGTAGCGAAAGAAATGAAAGCACAATGACTAAGAATTGAAGTAGATCAGAGCAACAATTCTTTCAGCAAAAAAATACGTAACGCAGAGATGGATAAAATACCTTACATCGTTATTGTCGGTGAGAAAGAAGAGACAACAAAAACGCTTTCCATACGTGAATATAGAAGCAAAAAACAATATGAAATAGGTGTAGCTGAGTTTATTGATACGTGTAAAGAAGAAATCACAACGCGTAGTTTATAATGTACCATTTTGTCATTCTGAGTATGGTAGAAGCCTGCCTGCGGTAGGCAGGGATATAGTGATAATTAGTATATTCTTCATGGAACCTGTCCCAGTCATAGCACCGGGATTCAGAATGACCTAAAAAAATAACGAAAAATCCCTCCCGATACGGGGGGATTTCCTTTAATAGTTTAGATTCTAGCTTTTTCTAGCCGTTTGATAGTTTCTTTGAGCTCTTTTTGGTCAGTTTTTGATAATAGTGATCTTTTTTCTATAACACCCAACAAATGAATCCTTTCTTCTCTGTGGAGTTTAGGATTGTTAATGATTTGCTTGGTAGCATAATTGAGAACGTTCACCATCTCAGTTTGTTCTCCGAAAAACAGTTCAAGTCCATTCATCATCTCTGTCCGATCATTTTTGTTGAAAGCTCTGGTAAGTATCGTGTTTACTATAGCTTCATGAGCGACTTCTTTACCCAAAAATTGAGTACTCATGTTTTTGCTTATCGGGGTAGTTCGTGAGTTATTAAATCCTCTTGTTTGATAAGCACCAGCGCCTCCAAAATGCATCTCGTTCATTACTGTTTTTTTAGCCATACTTCTTGTATTTTGTTTTAAATGTCTATACATTTATTGATATAAAAAGCAAGGCTTTTTTTATTGAATTACGAATTATCAATTGCTAATTATGAATAAAAATCAAATATAAAATGTTGAATTCAAGAGCTAAAACGATATTCTGAATAAGCTTACACTATTTTATATTCTATGTTCAAAATATATGAAACTGACAACTATCGCGCACATCTTCGCAGACCACAAAACATTTCTTGATCAAGGTATTACCTTAAATTGACGAGTAAGAAGTGTAAGAGATTCCAAAACCTTTGGATTTATCGAGCTCAATGATGGATCGTATCTCAAAAACATTCAAATTGTATTCGAAAATACTTTAGCAAATTTTGACGATATTTGTAAGCTCACTACAGGAAGTTCTATCACCATAGAGGGGACATTAGTCGCTTCACAATGAGCAAAACAAGCTTTTGAAGTGAAAGCAACCAAAGTAACTATTGTCGGCACTTGTCCTAGCGACTATCCCTTACAGAAAAAGTGACATAGCTTCGAATATCTTCG